>NZ_JBSFVR010000005.1:0-63985 GCF_053592415.1 Streptomyces sp. NPDC002690
GGCGTCTGGGAGTCCGCGAAGAACTGCATGCGCAACTACCTCATCCTCAAGGAGCGCGCCGCGGCCTTCCGCAACGACCCCGCCGTCCAGGAAGCGCTCACCGCCTCCCGCCTCGACGAGCTCGCACAGCCCACCGCCGCCGACGGCCTCAAGGGCCTCCTCGCCGACACCTCCGCCTACGAGGACTTCGACGTCGACGCCGCCGCCCAGCGCTCCATGGCCTTCGAAGCCCTCGACCAGCTCGCCCTGGACCACCTCCTCGGCGTCCGCTGACCCCAACGGACGGGGTGTCCCGCGCACGGTCGCGCGGGACACCCCCCGCCGGGTACGGAACCAGCCGGACCCGTACCCCGGAGCACCCAACTCCCCGGGACACAGTCGTCTCCGGGAGTCCGGCCCACTCCCCACGCAAGGGCACCCCCGTGACAGCACACATAACGGACGGATCGCGCCAGCGGCGCCGCCGTCTCGACCGGCGGGTCATCGTCCCGCTCACCGTTGTCTCCGCGCTCGTCGGCGCCGTCGCCCTCTCGGGCTGTGGCTCCCAGCGGGACGCGAGCGTGTTCACCGTCCTGAACTCCTCGACGGACGACTCGTATCACGGCTGGGACGCCGCGACCCTGAAGCGCTGCAGCGCGCAGCTGGGCGTCACCATCGAGCAGCAGTCCGTCCCCGCCGCGCAGGTCATGACGAAGTCGCTGCGCATGGCTTCCTCGAAGTCGCTGCCCGACATCATCCAGTTCGACGGCTCCGAGATGCCGACGTTCGCCGAGACCGGCGGTCTGCTGGACCTGAAGAAGCTGGGCGTCTCCACCGCGGACATCCCCCAGGGCATCCTCGACTACGGCTCGTACAAGGGCACGTACTACGGAGCGGCGCGCACGGTGAACACCCTCGCGCTCTTCTACAACAAGGACATCCTCGACAAGGCCGGCCTGCCGGTGCCCACCACCTGGGCCGAGATGCAGTCGACCGCCAAGAAGCTCACCAAGAAGGGGAGCTACGGCGTCGCGCTCAGCGCGGGCGGCGCGGAGGACGGCGTCTACCAGTTCACGCCGTTCATGTGGTCCAACGGCGGCGACGAGACCGATCTCGACTCGCCCGAGGTGGTCGGGGCCCTGGACTACTGGAAGTCCCTCCTCAAGGACGGCTCCCTCTCCAAGTCCACGGTCAACTGGACCCAGGCCGACGTCAACGACCAGTTCATGGCGGGCAACGCGGCCATGATGATCAACGGTCCGTGGCAGGTCGAGACGCTCAACACGAAGAAGAACCTGCACTGGGGCATCGCGCAGATCCCGGTACCGAAGGCCGGCGACGACTCGGTGGGTCCGCTGGGCGGCGGCATGCTGACCATCCCGGACGTCGGTGACACCGCGCGGGAGAAGACCTCCGCGAAGATCGTCAACTGCATGACCAGCGAGCAGGAGGAAGTCACCTACGCGCTGAACAGCTGGATGATCCCGGCCAACGAGAAGGCCGCCGCCGTGTGGCGCACGAAGGTGCCGTCGCTCAGCTCGCTCGCCGACCAGGTGGCCACCGCCCGCTCGCGTACCGCGAAGCTCGGCTCCGGCTGGACCTCCGTGTCGCTCGCGCTGCAGAGCGCCTTCCAGTCGGCCCTCACCGGGCAGTCCAGTGAGTCGGCCCTCCACCACGCTCAGCAGCGTGTCGAGAGCGGGAACTGAGGTATCTGAACATGTCATCCACCGCTGCCTCCGCACCCGCCGGCTCCGCACCCGCGAGCACCGCACCCAACGCTGCCCCCGTGGCGAAGGTCCCGAAGCCCGGCTCGCTCAAGCGCCGCCGCACGCTGGCCCAGTGGGGGTTCATCGCCCCCGCCGTGATCTTCATGCTGCTGTTCTTCGGCTACCCGCTCGTCCGCAACGTCGTGATGAGCTTCCAGCACTACACGCCGTCCACCTTCTTCACGGGTGAGGCGCCCTTCAACGGGTTCGACAACTGGAAGAACGTCTTCCAGGACGACCTGTTCGGCAAGGCCCTCTGGCAGACCATCCTCTTCACGATCGGCTCGCTGATCGGACAGTTCTGCATCGGCCTGGCTCTCGCGGTGTTCTTCAACCGCCGCTTCCCTCTCAACGGGGTGCTGCGGTCGCTGATCCTGCTGCCCTGGCTGGTCCCGATGGTCGTCTCCGGTGTCGTCTGGCGCCGCATCCTCGACCAGGACACCGGGGTGCTCAACTCCTTCCTGGGCCTGTTCGGTGCCGGTGACACCCCCTGGCTGAGCAGCACCGGCATGGCGCTGATCTCGGTCATCATGGTGAACATCTGGATCGGTATCCCGTTCAACATGGTGATCCTCTACGGCGGCCTCCAGGAGGTCCCGAAGGAGATGTACGAGGCGGCCTCGCTGGACGGTGCCTCCGCCTGGCGCCAGTTCCGCTCGATCACCCTGCCGCTGCTCAAGCCGGTCATCACCGTGGTGCTGGTGCTGGGCTTCATGTCGACCGTCAAGATCCTGGACCTGGTCCTGGCCCTGACGGACGGCGGTCCCGCCGACTCGACCCAGACGCTGGGCACCCTGACGTACCAGAACTCCTTCGCCCAGCTGGACTTCGGCGCGGGCGCGGTGGTCGGCAACATCCTGATCCTGATCTCCGCGGTCTTCGCGGTGTTCTACCTGCGGGCCAACCGCAACGAGGGGAAGTGAACGGCATGGCGACCACCACTCCCGCCGTTTCGGCCCGTACCGCGGGCGGGCCGGCCGAGAACAAGCCGAAGCGCCACTGGGGCGCGATGATCATCGGGATCGTCATCCTCTGCGTGATGCTGTTCCCGCTCTACTGGATGGTCAACACGGCCCTCCAGCCGGAGTCGGGTCTGCTGGAGGTCTCCCCCGTCCCGCACAGCCTGGACTTCTCGGGCTTCAGCGACGCGTTCAAGGAGCAGGGCGGGCACCTGCTGACGTCGCTCGGTGTCGCGCTCGGCGCCGTGGTCATCTGCCTCGCGTTCTCCGCTCCGGCCGCCTACGGGCTCGCCCAGTTCAAGCTGCGCGGCACGAAGACCGTCGTGTTCGGCACCCTGATCACGCAGATGGTCCCCGGCATCGTCATCGCCAACGCCCTGTACAGCGCCTACGTGGACCTGGGGCTGGTCAACTCGTACGCCGGTCTGATGCTGGCGGACGCCTCGCTGGGCATCCCGTTCGCGATCGTGCTGATGCGCTCGTTCATGGTGGCGATCCCGCGCGAGGTCATCGAGGCGGCCGAGGTCGACGGCGCGGGCAAGTTCCGTACCTTTGTCCAGGTTGTTCTGCCGATGAGCCGCAACTCCCTCATCACGGCGGGGCTGTTCTCGTTCCTGTACGCGTGGAGCGATTTCATGTTTGCCCTCACACTGAACACCACGGACGACGTGAAGCCGATCACCCTCGGCATCTACCAGTACATCGGTGCGCACGTCGGAGACTGGGGCTCGGTCATGTCCGCGGCGGTTCTGTCGGCGATCCCGGCTGCCGTGCTGCTCGTCCTGTCCCAGAAGTACATCGCCGCCGGGATTACCGGCGGCTCGGTCAAGTAAGGGCTTTTCATGAGTGAGTTCCCTGTCTTCCCTCCGGGTTTCGTCTTCGGTGCGGCCACCGCGTCGTACCAGATCGAAGGCGCGGTGGCCGAGGACGGCCGCGGCCCCTCCATCTGGGACACCTACAGCCACACGCCGGGACGTACGGACGGCGGCGACACGGGTGACGTGGCCTGCGACCACTACCACCGCTACCCCGAGGACGTGGCGCTCCTGCGCGACCTGGGCGTGGACTCGTACCGCTTCTCCATAGCCTGGCCGCGCATCCAGCCGACCGGCAGCGGCCCGGCCAACGCCAAGGGCCTGGACTTCTACTCCCGTCTGGTCGACAACCTGCTCGAAGCGGGCATCGAGCCCGCCGCCACCCTCTACCACTGGGACCTTCCGCAGGCCCTGGAGGACAAGGGCGGCTGGCGCGTGCGCGAGACCGCCGAGCGCTTCGGCGAGTTCACCGCGATCATGGCCGAGCACCTGGCCGACCGGGTGCCGCGCTGGATCACCCTCAACGAGCCCTGGTGCAGCGCCTTCCTCGGCTACTCGGTGGGCCGGCACGCCCCGGGCGCCAAGGAGGGTACCGGCGCGCTGGCCGCCGCCCACCACCTGCTGGTCGGCCACGGCCTGGCCATGAAGGAGCTGCGCGCCGCGGGCGTCCGCGAGGCGGGCATCACCCTCAACCTGGACCGCAACCTGCCGGCCGCCGACACCGACGCCGACCGCGGCGCGGTGCTCCGCGCGGACACCCAGCACAACCTGGTGTGGACCGAGCCGATCCTCGCCGGCCGCTACCCGGCCAGTGACGAGGAGACCTGGGGCGAGCTCATCACCGACCAGGACTTCCGTCTCGACGGCGACCTGGAGCTGATCTCCCAGCCGCTGGACTTCCTGGGCATCAACTACTACCGCCCGATCGTCGTCGCCGACGCCCCGTACCGCGAGGCCGACCCGGCGCTGCGCGTGGCGACCGACAACCGGCTCCGCGAGACGGAGTACCCGGACGTCCGCCGCACCGCGATGGGCTGGCCGGTCGTCCCGGAGACCTTCACCGATCTGCTGACGGATCTGAAGAAGACCTACGGCGAGGCACTGCCGCCCATCCACATCACGGAGAACGGCTCGGCCGAGTACGACACCGTCGACGAGGACGGCGCCGTGCACGACACGGACCGCGTCGAGTACCTGCGCGACCACCTGACGGCCCTCAAGGCCGCCATGGACGCCGGGGTGGAGGTCCAGGGCTACTACGTCTGGTCGCTGCTGGACAACTTCGAGTGGGCGCTGGGCTACGCGAAGCGGTTCGGGATCATCCGGGTCGACTACGACACCCAGGAGCGCACCCCGAAGGACAGCTACCGCTGGTACCAGGAGCTGATCAAGGCCCACCGGAAGTAGCGGGGCCCGGCTCCGGGTCCTGACCCCCGGAGCCATCGGATGCGGGGCCGTACGGCGTGTTGGTGAACACGCCGTACGGCCCCGCTTCCGTGTGCCCCGTGCCGCGCGGCGGGCGGGAGTTCAGAAGCGGACCAGTTCCAGCGCCTGCTTCAGGTTGTGCTCGGCGATGCCCGCCATGAAGGCCCGGTCGGGGAAGTCCCCGTCGAGCAGCCGCAGCGGTCCCGCCGTCAGCGAAAGCCGCTGGGCGAGCATGTACAGCGCCAGCCGGTCCTCGTCCAGCCCGTCCGCCTCCAGCGGCCGGTAGGCGTCGTGCAGGCGGATGCGCAGGAACACGTGCTCCCACTCGACGTCGAAGTACATCACCCCCTCGATGTCGATCACCACGGGGTTGCCGTCGGCGTCCACCCGCACGTGGTCGGGGCCCAGTTCGCCGTGGACGACCGCGTACTCCGCGCGCGGCCGCACCGCCGCCGCCAGGCCGAGCAGCCGTTCTTCCAGCCGGTCGCGGGCGTCGGCGATCCGGGGATCCCGCGAGGCCGCCTCGGCGAGGTCGCGCAGCGCACGACCGAGAACCACCTCCTCGCACGAGGAACCGCGTGACGTTCCTCCGCCGTCGACCACGGCCACCTTGCCGTAGGCCGGTGCCCGGTGGGCCCGCATCGCCTTCAGCGACTCCGCGAGCCGGTCCAGGACCGGACCGGCGGCGTGCCGGTCGCGCACCAGCAGTTCCTCCAGGCTCTCTCCCCGGAGGTCCTCGACGATCGCCAGGCCGGCCGGGCCATGGGTCCCGCCTTCGTCGAGGAGGCGGATCGCCGGCACGCGGACACCGAGGGCGTCGAGACGCGCGTGCGCGGCGCGGAACAGATCGATCCCGAGACCGGGCGAGAACGGGTCGGCGAGGTCGTCGTCGCCCTCGGCGGCGGGCCAGTAGTTCTCGTCCTCGTCCCACAGGTAGGCGACCACCGCCGTCGCGTCGTCCATCACCAGGCGGTACACGCCCTTCTTGCTGCCGCCCGTGACCCGTTCGACCGCCGCCAGCCGTCGCCCGCCGCCCAGCGCGGCCCGCGCCGCGTCCGCCAGCCGCTCCCTCGTCCCCGCCCCGGGTGCCACGTTCCGAACCGCCTCTCCCCGCCACGACGGTCGCGGCGCCCCGGGCACCGTACCCACACGCGGCAGGGGCCGCACCCCCGCCGGACTCTCGTCCGGGGTGGTGCGGCCCCTTCGTCGGCTCTTCACGGCGCGTGGTGGGCGCCGCTCGGGCCTACTTGCGGATCAGGCTGCGGAGCACGTACTGCAGGATGCCGCCGTTGCGGTAGTAGTCCGCCTCGCCGGGGGTGTCGATGCGGACGACGCCGTCGAACTCCACACCGGTGTCGGTGGTGACCTTGACCGTGCGCGGGGTGGTGCCGTCGTTCAGCACGGTCACGCCGGTGAAGGAGAAGGTCTCCTCGCCGGTGAGGCCGAGGGTCTCGGCGGTCTGGCCCTCCGGGAACTGGAGCGGCAGGACGCCCATGCCGATGAGGTTCGAGCGGTGGATGCGCTCGTACGACTCGGCGATGACGGCCTTGACGCCCAGCAGCGCGGTGCCCTTGGCGGCCCAGTCGCGGGACGAGCCGGAGCCGTACTCCTTACCCGCCAGGATGACCAGCGGGGTGCCGGCGGCCTGGTAGTTCTGGGAGGCGTCGTAGATGAACGACACGGGGGCCTCGCCCGCGGACGCACCCTGGGTGAAGTCGCGGGTGAAGCCGCCCTCGGTGCCCGGCGCGATCTGGTTGCGCAGGCGGATGTTGGCGAACGTGCCGCGGATCATGACCTCGTGGTTACCACGGCGCGAGCCGTAGGAGTTGAAGTCACGACGCTCGATGCCGTGCTCGGTGAGGTACTTGCCGGCCGGGGTGTCGGCCTTGATCGCACCGGCCGGGGAGATGTGGTCGGTGGTGACCGAGTCGCCGAGCTTGGCGAGCACCCGGGCGCCGGTGATGTCGACGACCGGGGTCGTCTCCATCGTCATGCCCTCGAAGTACGGGGGCTTGCGGACGTAGGTGGACTCGGAGTCCCACTCGAAGGTGTTGCCGGTCGGGATCGGCAGCGCCTGCCACTGGGCGTCGCCCGCGAAGACGTCCTGGTAGGACTTGTTGAACATGTCCTCGCCGATGGAGTTGGCGACGACGTCGTTCACCTCGGCCTCGGAGGGCCAGATGTCCGCCAGGAAGACGGGCTTGCCTTCCTGGTCGACGCCGAGGGCGTCCTTGGTGATGTCGACCTTCATCGAACCGGCGATGGCGTACGCGACGACCAGCGGCGGGGACGCCAGGTAGTTCATCTTGACGTCGGGGTTGATCCGGCCCTCGAAGTTGCGGTTGCCGGAGAGCACCGAGGTGACGGCCAGGTCGTGCTCGTTGACCGCCTTGGAGACCTCTTCCGGCAGCGGGCCGGAGTTGCCGATGCAGGTGGTGCAGCCGTAGCCGACGAGGTTGAAGCCGACCTTGTCGAGGTACGGCGTCAGGCCCGCCTTGTCGAAGTAGTCGGTGACGACCTTCGAGCCCGGGGCGAGGGTGGTCTTGACCCACGGCTTGCGGGTCAGGCCCTTCTCGACCGCCTTCTTCGCCACGAGCGCCGCGGCGACCATGACGTAGGGGTTCGAGGTGTTGGTGCAGGAGGTGATCGCGGCGACGGTGACGGCGCCGTGGTCGATCTCGTACGTCGTGCCGTCGGGGGCCGTGACCGTGGTCGGGTTCGACGGGACGCCGTTGGAGGCGGCCGGGGCGTCGGAGGCCGGGAAGGACTCCTTGCCCGACTCCTCGTCGTCCGAGACGTAGTTGCGCACGTCCTGGGCGAACTGCGCCTTGGCGTCGGCGAGGACGATGCGGTCCTGCGGGCGCTTCGGGCCGGCGATCGAGGGGACGACCGTGGAGAGGTCGAGCTCCAGCTTCTCGGAGAAGTCCGGCTCGGCGGCCGGGTCCAGCCAGAGGCCCTGCTCCTTGGCGTACGCCTCGACGAGGGCGACCTGCTGGGCGTCACGGCCGGTCAGGCGCAGGTAGTTCAGGGTCTCGTCGTCGATCGGGAAGATCGCGGCGGTGGAACCGAACTCCGGCGACATGTTGCCGATGGTGGCGCGGTTGGCGAGCGAGGTGGCGGCGACGCCCTCACCGTAGAACTCGACGAACTTGCCGACGACGCCGTGCTTGCGCAGCATCTCGGTGATCGTGAGGACGAGGTCGGTGGCGGTCGTACCGGCCGGCAGCTCGCCGGTCAGCTTGAAGCCGACGACGCGCGGGATGAGCATGGAGACCGGCTGGCCGAGCATCGCGGCCTCGGCCTCGATGCCGCCGACGCCCCAGCCCAGCACGCCGAGGCCGTTGACCATCGTGGTGTGCGAGTCGGTGCCGACGAGGGTGTCGGGGTACGCCTGGCCGCCGCGGACCATGACCGTGCGGGCCAGGTGCTCGATGTTGACCTGGTGCACGATGCCGGTGCCCGGGGGGACGACCTTGAACTCGTCGAAGGCGGTCTGGCCCCAGCGCAGGAACTGGTAGCGCTCCTTGTTGCGGCCGTACTCCAGCTCGACGTTCTGGGCGAACGCGTCGTTGGTGCCGAACTTGTCGGCGATGACGGAGTGGTCGATGACCAGCTCGGCCGGGGCCAGCGGGTTGATCTTCGCCGGGTCGCCGCCGAGCTCCTTCACGGCCTCACGCATGGTGGCGAGGTCCACGACGCAGGGAACGCCGGTGAAGTCCTGCATGATCACGCGGGCCGGCGTGAACTGGATCTCCTGGCTCGGCTGGGCCTGGGAGTCCCAGCCGCCCAGCGCCCGGATGTGGTCGGCGGTGATGTTCGCGCCGTCCTCGGTGCGGAGGAGGTTCTCCAGCAGCACCTTCAGGCTGTACGGGAGGCGGGCGGAGCCCTCCACCTTGTCCAGCCGGAAGATCTCGTACGACTCGTCGCCCACGCGCAGCGTGCTGCGGGCGTCGAAGCTGTTCGCCGACACGACAGTCTCCTTCATCAATGTGCGCGTACTACCGCGCCGCGCCTCACTCACGGCGGGCGCCGTGTGGTGCCGCCTACGACCTCTCGCCGATCCGCTAAGGTAAGGATTAGTTAGGTAACCCTTACCGGGCGGCGGCTGCGGTGCGCCTCGGCAGATATCTCGATGTCGAGATAACTCTAGTACATCGCCGTCGAACGGTCATGCCCGGGAGCCGGTCGAAGCAGTACGCCGAGCCGGCCTGGGCCATGTCCGACCGTGCGCGTCGGATCGGCGGCCGGCTGTCCGGTGCGGTGCGTCGCACGGCGGAGGCCGCCCGCGTACCGGAGGTACACGGGGGCGTCCGGCGCGACGCCGCGAGGTGCCGTGCCGGACACCCCCCTTCCGGCGGGAATGGTCGGACACGGCCTGGGCGAGTGCCGTACGCGGGCGTCGGCGGCATCGGCTGCCGGACCGTGCGACGGCGAGCGGGAGCGTCGGCACGCTCCGGACCGCTCCGGACCGCTCCAGACCGCTCCGGACCGCTTTGTACACCGCGCGGGCCACCGACGAAACGGATCGGGCCGCAGGGCGTGGAAGCTCAGCTTTCGAGGTCACCCGCCGGGCTGCGGCCGGGTGGGTGCAGCAGGGCGGTCCTGAACGACTCACGGTGCTCCGCCAGCCAGGTCTGCACACGGTCCCAGCGTTCCCATCGACCGCGCTCGGCCAGCGTCCGGAGATATACGGGGTCACCGTCGGCCACACGGCGGGCGACGAAGGCACGGCAGACCTCGGTGGCCTGCTCGATGACGCCCGGCAGCTCGGCACGGTCCTGCGGCGAGAGGCCGTAGCCGTCGGCCAGGACCGCCAGCCGCGTGGGCGCGTCCAGCCCGGAGGGGTAGAGGGCGGCCGCGGACGAGGGATCCGCCATGGGCACCCAGTAGCGGGCGGTCATGGCGACGTCCCAGAGGGGACGGCCCGGGGCTGCCAGGTCGAAATCGATCAGGGCGGCGGCACGGCCGTCGCGGAAGACGACGTTTTCGGGGCACACGTCGTTGTGGCACAGCATCGTTCCCCCCTCCGGGTCGGCCAGGTCCCCGGGCCATCCGGCACGGGAGTCGAATGCGACGGCCGCACCGGCCCCGTGCAGGCGCCGCAACAGGCGTCCCACCGAATCCAGGGCGCTCGTCGTCATCGCCCAGTCGGGGAACGGCGGCAGAGGCACCTCGCCGGGAACGAAAGTCAGCCGTTCCCGGCCGTCCTCGGTGAATCCGACAGGGGTCGGCGCCGCGTCGAAGCCGCGCTCCCCCAGTGCCAGGAGGTAGGCGTGCAGGGCGCGCGCGTGGCGCGGCGCCGGGCGCACCACCAGCGCACCACGCCGGAAGACCGCTCCCGCGTTCGCCATGCCCCCGACCAGCGCCTCACCCTCAGCCGTCACGACGATCACGCTACGGTCACATCGGCCCCGCGCGGGCGCGTTCCCGGAACTTCGCCGCGATCGCCTTTCGATCGGCCGGGGCAGGCACCACCGTGGCTGCGGACGGGGTCCGGGGCTCCACGACGAACGGTCAGCGCAGGCCGAAGTGCCGGACCCAGCCGGCCATGTCGGCGGTGGTCACGTTGCCGCCGCAGACCACCAGACCGAGCTTGGCCCGGTCACCGACGCGTTCCAGCACCCGGCGCGCTGCGGGCAGCAGGCATCCGGCGGCGGGTTCGGCCCAGACCTTCGCGTGCTCGGCCAGGTCGAGAGAGCCCTGGACGGCCTCGGCGTCGGTGACGGTGAGGACGTCGGTGACGAGTGCGGAGACGTGCTCGTGGGTGAGTGGTGAGGCGCTGGGGGCGCTCAGCGTCGAGACGATCGAGGAGAGTTCGACGGGAACCGGCCCGCCGCCGGCCAGGGCCGCCGACATGGCTTGCGCGCCTTCCGTTTCCACACCCCAGATCCGTACCCCGGGCCGGCGCGCGTGCAGCGCGGTGGCCATGCCCGCGACGAGTCCCCCGCCGCCGATGCTGACGAGTACGTCGGTGAGCTCCCCGGCGTCCTCCGCGAGTTCCAGGCCGACCGTGCCCTGGGCGGCGATCACGACGGGATCGTCGAAAGGGTGGACCAGGGTGAGACCCTTGGTCCGGAATTCGTCCACCAGCGCGAACGCCTCGCCCATGGTGTCGGTGAGGACGACGCTCGCTCCGGCGGACTCGGCGATGCGCACGGCGCGGCCAGGGGCGGACCGCGGCATGACGATGGTCGCTTCGATGCCCAGCGCGCCGGCCATGACCGCGACCCCGATGCCGTGGTTGCCGCCGCTCACCGCGACGACCCCGGCGGCCCGTTCGGTCGGACCGAGCGCGAGCAGCTTCGCCGTCGCGCCGCGCGCCTTGAAGGATCCGGTGCGCTGGAGCAGTTCCAGTTTCACGGTGACCTGAGCGCCCAGGAAGGCGGACAGCCCGGGGCTCGGCACCGTCGGAGTCCGTACGACGTGCCCCGCGATCCGCTCGGCCGCGGCTTCCACGTCAGCAACAGTGATCAGCACGTTCGCCCCGTCGTCCGACCCGAAGTGCGGTGACCGGGATCCGCGTCGCCCTCGGCGGAGGGGGCGGCCACGCGGCCACGCCGCCGCGCATCGGGATCCAGCGCGCGGCAACCGGATCATCCTACGCCGCGCGCCTCCGGCCGGCCCGGTCCGTTCGGCCCAATCCATTCGGCCCGCGCCCGGGTCGGGCGCCCCGGTTCGCCTCCTGCCGCACCCCGCCGCGGCGGGGACGGACATCTCCACCGGCGGCCGGGTGGCGCGATGTCCCGCGCGATCGGCGCCCCGGCCATCGGCCCCGTCCCCCGACGCGCACGGCGCGCCCCCGGGCATCGGCCCCGCCCTCTCCCGACGAGGTAGAGCCGCTCGACCGAGACGTGTATCGCGATATAGCGTAGGCCTTCCTCCCGCGCTGCCGACGCGCGTCGCGGAAGCCCTTCGACAGCACCCCTTCGACAGCACCCCCTCGACCGCACCGGGACGGAAGAAGCATGCCGGGAGAGATTTCGCCCCTTTCGCCCAGCGGGAAGCACTCCGGACCGGTGCCCTCGCCCGAGTTGCGGGCCTCCCACGCGGACCGGGACCGAGTGGTGGACGTACTGACCGTCGCGGCGGGGGACGGCCTGCTCACCGCGGAGGAGCTGGACGAACGCCTGGAGACCGCCCTGTCGGCGCGGACCTTGGGCGAACTCGCCCTACTCACCGCTGACTTGCCGGCCACGCAGGCCGGCCTCGCCGGTACCGCGACGACCGCCGAGGTCAAGGATGTCGTCCGGATCGAGCAGGTGTTCAGCGGCCCGGTCGAGCGGGTGGGCCGCTGGGTGCTGCCCCGGCGGCTGGAACTCGCGGTGAGCTGGTGCGACGTGACCCTCGACCTCACCGAGGCCGTGATCACGCAGGACACCTTGCGCGTGGACGTCGCCATGGCCGGGAAGAAGCTGACGCTGGTCACGAGGCCGGGCATCGAGGTCGACGTCGACGGCCTGTCCCTGGCCCACTGCAAGCTCAGCCACCGCCGGGAACGAACCGCGCCGGACACGCCGACCATCCTGAGGGTCGAGCTGGTCGGGCAGAAGGCCCACGGCAAGGTCGTGGTACGGCCCGCGCGCCGGACGCTCGGCCAGTGGCTGCTCCGTAGACCGGCGCCCTTCTTGGCCTGACCACGTGGTCGGCATACGCGAGTCCTGGCCTGACCACGTGGTCGGCATACGCGAGTCCTGGCCTGACCACGTGGTCGGCGTACGCGAGCCGCCTCCGTCCCGGAGCCTCCTGAGACGCCTCAGTGCGGCGGGCGGTTTTGGACCGACGCCGCGGCCTCTTCGGCGAAGCCTCCGGTGATCGCCTCCCTGATCCGCCGCCCGAGCCGCCGCTCGTCGGCGGGAGAGCGGCGCAGCACGCCGTTCTCGGCCATCAGCGCGTGGAACTGCTGCTCGGCGTACGGGACGCCGGGCGGCAGCGCCGCGACGTGCCAGTGGAGGTGTGCGTTGCCCTGCTGGCTGCCGAGCGAGTACAGGTACGTCCGCTCGGGCGCGACGACGGTCTCGACGGCCCGCGCCACCAGCCGGACGACCTCCGTCAGCCGGTGGAACCCCTCTGCGTCGAGGTCCGCGACCACGTGTTCCAGGTGCTCCTTGGGTGCCACCAGCACCTTCGCCGGGAGGGTCGGCCAGCGGTCCAGGAACGCGATGTGCAGAGCGTCCTCGTACACCACCTCGTGCACGTACCCCCGCCTCCGGGCCACCGCCGCGCACACGAAGCACGGGCCGCGGCGGGCCCGCTCCTCGTACGCGGCCAGGTCGAAGGGTTCCTCCGGAACCTCGGCCGTCACGCGGGCGCCTCGGGGCGTGGCGGCAGCTCCAGGTCGGCGGTGATGGCGGTCTCCAGCTCGGCCATCGTGCGCGTGAACGCGTGCCGGAGGTCGATGTCGTAGAGGTGGGCCAGGACGAGGACGGACCACAGGCAGTCGGCGAGTTCGTGGGCGAGGGCGCCGGGCGCGGCGGTGGGGTGCGGCCGGGCGCCCTCCTCGGCCATCACGATCTTGGCGAGGTCGCCCACGTCCCCGACGAACCCGAGCATGAACTCCTCCCGGCTCCAGGTGCGGCCGCGGGCCGTGAGGTTGAGCCGGTCGTACAGCGCGTGGATCCGCATCGCGCGCTCCGTGAGGGCGTCGAGCCCGTCAGGTTCCTGGTCCACGTAGGGGCTGTACCCACGAGCAGAGGTGCCGCAACGCCCGGAGCGCCCGGTCCGGCCGAACCGTGACACGGGTCCCGAAAAAGGGCGACATCCCCGCCCGGGACGGGTGCCCATGCGTTCATGGAGCGATCGTGCAACCCTGACGGCGGGTCACCGTCACGCGCGGACCTCAGCACCCGTGCGATGGAGGCCCGTGGATCCCGGGTGCGCCCGCGCCGGTGCCACGAACGGCCGCACGGCGCTCCGGTCATCATTTCACCCGATTGCCCCGCCCGAACGCATGCACATCTCATATGTGAGATAGCCTGCCGACATGTCAGACGACTACCTCGTACGCATCGGCAAGCTCATCCGTGACGCCCGTCAGCACCGGGGCTGGACACAGACACAGTTGGCCGAGGCTCTCGCCACCAGCCAGAGCGCCGTCAACCGCATCGAGCGCGGCAACCAGAACATCAGCCTTGAGATGATCGCCCGCATCGGCGAGGCGCTCGACAGCGAGATCGTGTCGCTCGGCTACGCCGGTCCCATGCATCTGCGGGTCGTCGGCGGCCGACGCCTCTCGGGCGCCATCGACGTCAAGACGAGCAAGAACGCCTGCGTCGCCCTGCTCTGCGGCTCCCTCCTCAACAAGGGCCGCACCGTGCTCCGCCGTGTCGCCCGCATCGAAGAGGTCTTCCGGCTCCTGGAGGTCCTCAACTCCATCGGGGTACGCACCCGCTGGATCAACGACGGTGTGGACCTGGAGATCGTGCCGCCCGCGCAGCTGGACATGGAGGCGATCGACGCCGACGCCGCGCGCCGCACCCGCTCGATCATCATGTTCCTGGGCCCGCTGCTGCACCGCATGGACCAGTTCAAGTTGCCGTACGCCGGCGGCTGCGACCTCGGGACGCGCACGATCGAGCCGCACATGATCGCGCTGCGCCGCTTCGGCCTGGAGATCGCCGCGACGGACGGCCTCTACCACGCGCAGATCGACCACACCGTCACGCCCGGCCGCCCCATCGTGCTGACCGAACGCGGCGACACCGTGACCGAGAACGCACTGCTCGCCGCCGCCCGGCACGACGGCACCACCGTCATCCGCAACGCCTCCTCCAACTACATGGTCCAGGACCTCTGCTTCTTCCTGGAGGAGCTGGGCGTACGGGTGGACGGGGTCGGTACGACGACGCTGACCGTCCACGGCGTGCCGCAGATCGACGTGGACGTGGACTACTCCCCCTCCGAGGACCCGGTCGAGGCGATGAGCCTGCTGGCCGCGGCCGTGGTGACGGAGTCCGAGCTCACGATCCGCCGGGTGCCGATCGAGTTCCTGGAGATCGAGCTGGCCGTACTGGAGGAGATGGGCGTGGACTGCGCCCGTACCACCGAGTACGCGGCGGACAACGGCCGTACCCGGCTCGTGGACCTGACCGTGCGCCCCTCCAAGCTGGAAGCGCCGATCGACAAGATCCACCCGATGCCGTTCCCCGGCCTCAACATCGACAACGTGCCGTTCTTCGCGGCCATCGCAGCCTCCGCGCACGGCCAGACGCTGATCCACGACTGGGTCTACGACAACCGTGCCATCTACCTGACCGACCTCAACCGCCTCGGCGGCCGACTCCAGCTCCTCGACCCGCACCGCGTCCTCGTCGAAGGCCCGACCCGCTGGCGCGCGGCCGAGATGATGTGCCCGCCGGCACTCCGCCCGGCCGTCGTCGTCCTGCTCGCGATGATGGCGGCGGAGGGGACCTCCGTACTCCGCAACGTCTACGTGATCAACCGCGGTTACGAGGACCTGGCGGAGCGGCTCAACTCGGTGGGAGCGCAGATCGAGATCTTCCGCGACATCTGAGAAGCCTCGGGGGAAGCTCCGTCACGCCCATCCTGACCTGCACAAATGCGGGGCGCGGAGAGGCGTGACGGAGTTCCTGGGACTTCCAGGGCGTACACCTGCGACAAGGTCGGCAACCGCCTGACCTCCATCCTCGGCACCGCGTCCACCGGCTACGCCTACGACGACGCCGACCAGCTCACCTCCACAACGGCCGGAGCGGCCACCACCGCCTGCACGTACGACGCGGAAGGCAACCAGGCCCGGGCGGGCGACAGCACCTTCACCTGCGATCTGGCCGGGCGGATCTCCGCCGCCACCGTCGCGGGCGCCACCTACGACCACGACGCCAGCGGCAACCAGGTCACCACCGCCAAGGACGGCACGGTCACTCCCGCATCCAGTGGGACCCCAACGCCCCCTGCCGATGCTCGCCACCGAGTACAACAGCGCGTGGGCCGTCAGGCAGTCGTACCGCTACGACCCCCTCGGCCAGCCCGCCGCCACCAGAACCGGCGCAGGCGCGGTCTTCTACTACCACCACGACGCCCGGGGCTCCCCGCTCGACGTCACCAGCAGCACCGGCCCCCTCCACCAGCGCTGGGCCTACGCCCCCTACGGCACCCGCGTCCTGGGCGCCGTCACCACCGGCACCCCCGGAAAGTTGTCGCAGGACGCCTGCTGTACGGGAACGCTGCCGGACCGGCCCGGCCGCAAGCAGCACCGCACCTCACCTCACCTCACCCATGACGAAGTGCCAGTGGGGGTCTGTCGGGACCTCTCCGGGACTCCCGGCAGCATCGACGTGCACGCGCAGGAGACACCTGATAGATGATCCACGCAGGTCAACGCTCTGCGACCGTGTGTCGCCGCAGGCCATTGAGCCGCGCGGTGCCTGGCGAACAGCCCGACATCACCCGATCAAGTTCAGTACTGGTTCCGCTCGGCCTCGCGCTGCTGGTAGTCGCGCGGGGACAGTCCGTGGAAGCGGGAGAAGGCGGCGCTGAACGTGGGCAGGTGGGCGTACCCGGTCCTGCGCGCGACGGCGCTGGGCGACGCGCCCCCTGCGAGCAGCTCGCGGGCGATGCGCATGCGGGCGGCATAGCGCCAGCGCCCCAGTGTCATACCCGTCTCGTCGCGGAAGGCTCGGTGGATCTCGGCGTCGACATCGACGTTCTGGGTCCCGCCCGGCTCGCCGATACCGCGCAGGCAGTCCATCGCGACAGCGCGGGCGCGCGAGTCCTGGGGCATCGGCACCGACAGTGCCCGCTGCGCGGCGACCTGTTCCGCGAACAGGTCGAGGATATGGCGGGGGTCGTAGTCGTAGGGGCGCAGTCCGGACCGGGCACTGATCGAACAGAACATCAGATAGTCGTCCCACGCGGGTGAGAACCGCACCTGCAGCGGCGCCGTGAGTGGGAGATCTCCGGTACTCGCGTTGCCCAGTGGCAGGGAGACGGAGTTCTCGCGGAGGCCGGTGACATGCTCCATCTCCGCGGGGATCCAGGTCGCTACCCCTCGCTCCCGCTCGTAGCGCCGGTCGCCGATGTCCAGGTACCCGCTGCCTCGGTACATCCAGCTGAGGACATGGACGTCGTTGGTGTGCGAGGGCGTGCTGGCCGCGGGCAGCAGCTCGGGCGCGGACGGGGTGTCCGTCGTGCGCATCATGCGGATCAGGTCGTCGGTCTGCCGTGCCGCCGCCGCCCGTTGCGTCAGCCCGCCGGAGCGGGGCCGGACGGAGAGCCTTCGTCCGAATTCGTGAGGGGTCAGTCCGAACCGTCCCTTGAAGGCCCGCGTAAGGCCGTTGCGGCTGGCGAAGCCCACACGGGCGGCCACCTGGTCGACGTCGTAACCGGCGGCGAGGAGCTCCACGGCGGCGGCGAGTCGGCAGCCCAGCCGCCACTGCTCGAAGGTGAGCCCGGTGTCGGTGAGGAAGTCACGGCGAAGGGTGCGCGCGCTGGAGAGCACCCGCGAAGCCCATTGCTCGACCGTGAGGTCGAGCGTGGGGTCCCGGGTCAGTTCCTCGGCAACGGTCCTGGCACCGAAGGCTCGTGGCATCGCGGGCGCGGCGAACTCCTCCGTGCTCGGATTCCGCCCGGCCTCGACGGGTGCCGGCGAGCGCGGACCGGGCCGCCGCAGGAGCTCCTCGATCGCCTCGGGTGAGTACCCGTCACCGCTGAAAGGGGTGACCTGCAGATTGAAGAGCTGGATCAGCCAGTCCTGCCAGCCACCGGGGACGTCGAACCGGGTCAGTTCCGACAGCCCTCGCGTACCGACACCTGCGTGCGGCCACAGCGGGAAGGCGACGGTGCCCGGTTCGGTGACGATCGTCCGCTCGGCCCAGCCGTCCGCGGGTATCCAGGTGCCCTCACCAGCCTTGAGAGAAACCTCCGGGCCGTCGTCGAGGCGCACCCGCGCCACCCCCGTGCGAACCCAGAGCAGCAGCGGTCGGACGGGCGCGTCCACCGGACCCAACCGGGCGGCCGGGATCGGCGGCGGGTCGCCGACGCCCGTGACGAACGAGGACGGATTCATCATGTCCTAACCCTACGGCAGTCTGCGCACACCCATTCAGGTAAGGTTCACCTAACTTTAGCAAGGCGCACCCTTCACGACGCCAGTGCGCGAACCCCTGCCTTCGAAGCGACCGGAAAGGTCCGTTCTCCGCATGCCCAAAACCTCGCGCCGACTCACCGTGCGCCCGCCGACCGTCCGCGAGGTCGAGGTGGTCCGGACCGTCGACATCACCCCGGGAATGCGACGGATCACGCTGCGCGGCGAACAGTTGCGCGCGTTCGCCACCGCGGACGGCCTCGCACGGCCGGCTTTCGAGTCCCCGGGCTTCGACGACGACCTCACGTTCTACTTCCCGTACCCGGGTCAGCGCGACCCGGTGCTTCCGGTCCAGGGCGAGGCCAAGTTGATCGCGCCCAAGGATCCCCGACCGCTGTCGAGGGTCTACACCGTCCGCCGGTGGGACCCGACGACCGGCGAGCTGGATGTGGACTTCGTCAAGCACGGGGTGGGCGCGGGAACGACGTGGGCCTACCGCTCCCGGCCGGGTGACCGTGTCCACCTCAGCGGCCCGAGCACGTCCAAGGCGTACCCGGCCGGCGCCGACTGGCTGCTCGTCGCGGGCGACGACACCGCGCTGCCCGCGATCGGCCGCCTGCTGGACGAACTCCCGTCCGACGCCCGGGCACAGGTGTTCGTCGAGATCGCCGAGGACGCCCACCGCCAGGAGCTGCGCGAGCTGCCCGGGGTCGAGGTGACGTGGCTGGTCCGCGCCGGCGCGAAGGCCGGGACCGCGAAGGCCGGGACCGCGAAGGCCGGGACCGCGAAGGCCGGGACCGCGTCGCTGCTCACCGAGGCCGTCCGCGGTGCGCAGTGGTGGCCCGGTCAGGCGTTCGCGTGGGTGGCCGGCGAGCACACGGCCGTACGCGACATCCGTAGGCACCTGGTCGAGGACCGTGGCGTGCCGAAGGAGGACATCGACTTCGCCGGCTACTGGCGTCGCTCCGAGGTCGTCGTCCTGGAGTCCGACGGAGCCGTACCCGACCCGGAGAAGACGGTCACCCCGTTCCAGAGACTCCACGACCTGACCGAACTCGTCGCGCCGCTCGCGATCCGCACCGCGGTCGAGCTGGGCGTTCCCGATCTGGTCTCCCGCGGCGTGACCGGTGTGACCGAGTTGGCCGCCAGGACCGGCGCCGACGAGCGCGCTCTGGGCAAGCTGCTGCGGTACCTGCACACCCTGGACGTGGTGGCCGAGACGGAACGGGGTCACTACGCCCTGACGCCGGTCGGCGACATCCTCACTCTCGAGTTCATCGCCGACCGGCTCCACTCCGGCGGGGTGATCGGTCGCGAGATGCTCGGGCTCCACGGCCTCACGGAATCGGTCCGCACCGGTCGGCCCGCCTACGTCTCGGTCACCGGTCAGACCTTCGACGACGTGCGGGCCGAGCAGGATTACGAAGACCGTCACCTGGAGCGCCTGGCGAAGTTCCAGCCCGCCTTGGCCGAACCCATCGCCTCGTCGGACCTGCTCGCCGGGGTCCAGCACCTGGTGATCCACTCCGGGGGCGCCGGCGCCCAGGCCCGTGAGTACGTCGCGGCCCACGAGAGCCTGCGCGTGACGATCTGTGCGCTGCCCGCCCAGGCCGACTGGCTGCGCCGCGACTTGCCCTCCACGATTCCCGACGACCGGCAACGCGCGCGGGTCGGTGTGCTGGAGCAGTCCGTCTTCGAGCCCGGCCCGCCGGCCGACGCCGTGCTCGTCAGCCGCGCCTTCAAGACCCTGCCCGACGCCGACGCCGCTCACGCACTGCGCCGGGCGGCCGAAAACCTCGTCCCCGGCGGGCGGATGCTGCTGATCGAGGAGGTTTTCGACACCGCCGAGCTCGACGAGCACGACGGCGAGGAAGACCTGATCGGCCTGGTCTGCCACGGCTCCGGCCTTCGCACCGCCGCGGAGCTGGACGCCGTCATCGCCCGGGCCGGCCTCACGCGCAAGACGGCGCACACCGTCGGCCTGGGCGTCACCGTCCACGAACTCCTCCGCTCCACCGCCGGCTGAGCCACCTCCTGCCCGCTGACCCCCTCCACCTCGAGAAGAAGAGAAATGAAGAGAACGCCCATGCGCACCATGCCCCTGATGAGACGCGGCGCGACCCTTGCCGCCGCGCTGTTGAGCGCGTCGCTCCTCCTCACCGCCTGCGGCGGTGACGGCGACGACACTGGTGACAAGGCCGCCGGGACCACCGGTGACAAGGCCACCCGGACCCGCGGCATCAAGGCCGAGAACGGCACCGTCGAGGTTCCCGTCGCTCCCCGGCGGATCGTCACGATCGGCAACACGAACCTCCCCTTCATCGACCTGGGCGGCAAGCCGGTGGGTGTCACCGAGGCGTCCGACTCCGATCTCGCCGTGCTGCCGAAGGACCAGAAGGCCGCGTACGAGGCGGCCGAGATCATCGGCAGCAGCGGTGGCGAGGTCGACGTCGAGAAGCTCGCCGCCCTCAAGCCGGACCTCATCCTGGTGCAGTTCTCCTCGGACGACTGGGCCAAGGTCGGCAAGCGGCTCGAGGCGATCGCCCCGACCGTGTACTGGGGGCTCGACACCGAGTGGAAGGCGTTCGCAGACGCCATCGCGCAGGCCGGCAACGTCACGGAGACGCTCGGCCGGCAGAAGGCGGCGTACCAGGAGAAGATCACCAAGATCCAGCAGACCTACGGCGAGATCATCGACGGCACCAAGTTCGTCGACGTCTCCCGCGGCGACTGGAGCGACCCGGGAACCTTCTACGTCGCGGACATCGGCTGCTCCGAGATCGCCCGGGACGACATCGGCCTCGACCTCCCCGAGGCAGCCGAGGGCAAGGACCCCCTGGCCTACGAGTCCCTGCCGTTCGAGCGGATCGGTGAGCTGTCCGAGTACGACGTGGTCACCTACCCCGTCGACGCCGACGGCAGTCCTAAGGAGCCCTTCGAGCCGGTCGTGAAGACCAACACCTGGAAGGCGCTGCCCGCCGTGAAGTCCGGTCGGGCGCTGGGGGTCTTCTGCCCCGGCAACAACTCCTACGGACCCGTCATCCAGTACCTGGACTCCCTCGACGGTGCACTGGCGACCCTCCCCGGCAAGCAGTGACGGCCCTCGCCCTGTGGCAGGGCGGTCCGGGCACCGAGAAGGTGCCCGGACCGCCCCGTCGTCTGCTGGGCCTGTTCGCCGCCCTGGTGGTGCTGACGGTCCTACTGGTGCTCAGCGTCATGATCGGTTCGACGAATGTCCCGCCGTCAGCGGTGTGGGACGCGCTGGTCCACGACGCGGCCGATATCGACCAGTTCGCGATCCGCGACTTCCGGCTGCCCCGCACGATCGTGGGTCTGGTCGTCGGCGTCGCCCTCGGTCTGTCGGGCGCGTTGATCCAGGCGCTCACCCGCAATCCCCTGGCCGATCCGGGTGTCCTCGGCGTCCACGCCGGTGCGTCCTTCGCGGTGACGGTCGCCGTGGGCCTGCTCGGCGTCCGCGACATCCAGGGCTACATGTGGTTCGCGTTCGCGG
This sequence comes from Streptomyces sp. NPDC002690, assembly GCF_053592415.1. Classification (NCBI taxonomy): domain Bacteria; kingdom Bacillati; phylum Actinomycetota; class Actinomycetes; order Kitasatosporales; family Streptomycetaceae; genus Streptomyces; species Streptomyces sp. NPDC002690. The sequence continues at coordinate 21,498 of NZ_JBSFVR010000005.1, forward strand.
GGGCACTGATCGCCACGGTCCTGGTGCTCGCCTTCGGTTCGACACGGCAGGGCTCCTCGCCGGTGGTCATGGTGCTCGCCGGGGTCTGCGTCGGTGCCGTGCTCGGCGGTGCCAGGGAGGCCCTCCAACTGACCGACCCGGACGCCTTCGACGCGATGCGGAACTGGAACGCCGGGTCGATCGCGGGTCGTCCGCTCGACGCCGTGTGGCCGGTCCTGCCGTTGTTCGCGGTGGCACTCGTCCTGGCCTTCGCGGTGGCGGGTCCGCTCAACGCCCTTGCTCTGGGGGACGAGTTGGCGGTCGCCCAAGGGGTCCGGCTGATACCCACCCGTGTTCTCGCGGTGATCGCACTCACCCTCCTCGCCGGTGGCGCCACCGCGATCGCCGGGCCCATCGGATTCGTCGGGCTCATGGTGCCGCACGTGGCCCGCTGGATCGTCGGCCCGGACCAACGCTGGATCTTCGCCTACAGCGTCCTTCTCGCCCCCAGCCTGCTGCTGGTGTCGGACATCCTCGGCCGCGTCGTGATGCGTCCCGGCGAGATTCCCGTGGGTATCGTCACCGCCTTCGTCGGCGCCCCCGTTCTCGTCGCGCTGGTGCGACGGAGGAAGTCGAGCGGACTATGAGCACGCACATTCCGCGGGTGGATTTCGGGCGGCGGGTACTGGTGCTGCGGCGCCGGCGGATCGCGCTGAGACTCCAGTGGCGTCCGGTCGTCGTCTGTACGGTGCTCGCGGTCGCGATCGCCTCGATGGCGGTGCTCGCGCTGATGACCGGCTCGTACGCGCTGAGCCCCGGGCAGGTACTCTCCGCGCTGACCGGCCGGGAGACCGGCATCGTCCATGAAGTCGTGGTCGAGTGGCGGTTGCCCCGGGTGACCGCGGCGCTGGTGTTCGGCGCGGCTCTGGGCGTGAGCGGGGCGATCTTCCAGTCACTGATGCGCAACCCCCTCGCCGACCCCGGCATCGTCGGGTTCTCGCAGGGCTCCTACACCGGCGCGCTGATCGTGATCCTGGTCGTCAACGGCACCTACACGCAGCTGGTCGGCGGGGCGTTGCTGGGCGGGACGGCCACCGCCGTGGCCGTGTACCTGCTCGCCTACCGGCGAGGGGTGCAGGGGTTCCGGCTGATCATCGTCGGCATCGGTGTCTCGGCGATGCTCGGGTCGCTCAACACCTGGCTGATCCTCAAGGCCGACCTGGACCAGGCGATGTCCGCGGCGGCGTGGGGTGCCGGGTCGCTCAACGGCGTGTCCTGGAACCAGGTCGTCGTCGGCGGTGCCTGCGTCACCGGACTCCTGCTGCTGGCCGGGGTGTTGAGCCGGCCGATGCGGCAGCTGGAGCTGGGTGACGACGCGGCCGCCTCGCAAGGGGTGCGGGTCTCGCTCGTACGCCTTGGCCTGATCCTGGTGGGGGTGGCGCTGACGGCGACGGTCACGGCCGCGTCGGGGCCGATCGCGTTCATCTCGCTGGTCGCCCCGCAGATCGGACGCCGGCTCGCCCGTACCGCCGGGATCACCCTCGCCCCCGCCGCCTTCGTCGGCGCGCTGCTGTGCCTGGCATCGGACCACCTCGCCCAGCACGTCGCCCCCACCCCGCTGCCGGTCGGCATCATCACCGTCGTGCTCGGCGGCGGCTACCTCGCATACCTGCTGTTCACCGAAGCAAGGAAACGCCTGTGAACACGACCCCGCCCGACACCGCGCGCCTCCGAGTGGAGTCCGCGACGATCGGCTACGACAAGCGGATCATCTCCGAGCACCTCTCGGTGGCGATCCCCGACGAGTCGTTCACGGTCGTCGTCGGCCCGAACGCGTGCGGCAAGTCCACCCTGCTGCGCAGCCTGTCCCGACTGCGCAAGCCGTCGGCCGGACAGGTCGTCCTCGACGGTGCCGACATCAACTCCTACAAGACCAAAGAGGTGGCCCGGCGGGTCGGGCTGCTGCCGCAGACCTCGATCGCACCGGACGGGATCACCGTCGCGGACCTCGTGGCCCGGGGACGCTACCCCCACCAGGGGTTCGTCCGGCAGTGGACCGAGGACGACGAGCAGGCCGTGCTCAGGGCGATGCACCAGACCTCGGTCGCCGACCTGTCCCGGCGCCCGGTGGACGAGCTGTCGGGCGGTCAGCGCCAGCGCGTGTGGGTGGCGATGGCGCTCGCGCAGCACACCGACATCATGCTGCTCGACGAACCGACCACCTTCCTCGACATCACCCACCAGATCGAGTTGATGGAGCTGTTCACCGACCTCCACCACGCCGGCCACACCCTGGTCGCCGTACTGCACGACCTGAATCACGCCGCCCGCTACGGCACCCACCTGATCGCCATGAAGGACGGGGTCGTGGTCGCCGAGGGCGCGCCGGACGAGGTCGTCACGGCCGAGCTGGTCGAGGAGGTGTTCGGCCTGCGCTGCCTGGTGGTGCCCGATCCGGTGGCCGGCAGCCCCCAGGTGGTGCCGCTGGGCCGGGAACGGGCCCGGCGAAGGCCCACCCACCACACCGGTGTGAAGAGCGCGAAGAATGGCTGATCCGTCGGTCGGGAAGCCGGCAACCGGTGGATGGAGTCCGGAAGAGTTCGAACGACACCTCCGGGAGAGGGGTGCGCCGTTCGTCGAGCGGGTCTCCGCGGACGAGGTGGAGGTGACGTTCGTCGACGAGCCCGGAGACGGCACGTCGGTCACCCTCTCGGTGGTGATCGGACCCAGGATCGCCTTCAACCCGATCGACGTGGAGTTCTCCCCGGTGGCGGGGACGCCGTACCGCGTTCTCACCCTGCGGATGCGTTCCGACCTGCGCTTCTCGTACGTGTTCGTACGACGCGGGCCGACGGGTGGGAGCGTGCGGGTTCCGGACCTCTTCAACCCGCCGCCGAGGTTCTCGGAGTGCTCGGTGGAACGCTTCTCCGGGGCCTCCGTGGCCGTGCTGCCCGACGCGGTGCCGTTGCCCTGGCTCGATCGGGCCGAGGCACGGCCGGCCCCGGCGGTGGAACCCTCCGTACTGGCGAGCGAGTTCCTGGGAGACGAACGCCGCATCTGGGTCTCGATGCCCCCGGGAGATTTCCCGGAGGACGCCGCACTGCCTTTCGTGATCCACCTCGACGGGACGCCGCACCACAGCGCGCCGAGCGTTCGTGACGCCCTGGTCCGGGCGGGACAGATCCGCCCCTGCGTGGTGGTCCTCGTCGATCAGCCCGCATCGCGGCGCGACAAGGAACTGCTGTGCGACCCGGCGTTCTCGAACATGCTGGTCCAGGAACTGCTGCCGTGGCTCCACCACCGCTATCCGCTCTCGCGGGACCCCGGTGACGTCGCGCTGGCCGGCGAGAGCTTCGGCGGCCTGTGCGCCGGCTGGACCGTGCTCCACCACCCGACGACGTTCGGCAACGCCATCCTCCAGTCCCCGTCGTGCGGGTATCACCCCGACCTCAGGTGGGGCACCGGGGCGGGTGAACTGCTGCGCCGCACCCCCGTACCGACGCTGATCGCCGACTACCAGGCGGCAAAGACCGCACCGATCCGCATCTTTCACGACGTCGGTGAGCTGGAGGGTTCGAACACCCACAGTCGCTGGCTGGACCACGTGCTCACCGGTAAGGGCTACGACACCCTCTACCGGGAGTTCGCCGGCGGACACGACTACGCGTGGTGGCGAGGGATCTTCGCCGACGCCCTGCTCTGGTGCTTCCCCGTCATGAGCACGGATCGGAACCAGCCATGACGAACTCCTCGCGTTTCCCGGGCGGCGACGCCGCCGGACTGGGACGGGGGCCGCTGACCCGTCGGCTGCCGGTGCTCCTGCTCGCTCCCCCCGAGCCCCTCGGTGCCCGGCCGTTCGAGTGCGGGCCCGGGACCCCTCCGGGGCGGTTCCTGCTGCGCGTGATCTTCTCGGTGAGGCGTATCAGCGTTCCCGCGATGCTCCTGGCGATCGTGTGGCAGGTGGGCGAGTCCGCGGTCCCGGTGGTGATGGGACTGGCGATCGACCGGGCCGTCGCGACCGGGGACGGGGGGCAACTGGCCCTGTGGCTCGGCGTGCTGGTGGCTCTCTACCTCGCGCTGACGTCGGCGGCGCGATTCTCGCTGCGCCTGACCGCCCATGCGGTGCAGGTACTTCAGCACCGGCTCCGCACCACCCTCTCCACGAGCGTGCTGCACCCGGTCGGCGGCTCCGGCCGCGCGCCGGGGGGCAACGTTGTCTCGGTGATGACGAACGACGTCGCGCGTCTGTCCAACGCGGTGATCCTGACGATCATCCCGGTATCGAGGATCACGGCCATCGGATTCATCGCCGTGTCGCTGCTGGCGACGCACTGGCTGCTCGGACTCGTGGTGCTGCTCGGGGCGCCCGTCGCGGTCTGGTCGATGGGGACGCTCAGCGGGCGGCTTTCCCGGGACACCCGCGCGTACCAGGAGCTGCTGGCCTCCACGGTCGGGCAGGCCACGGACCTGGTCACCGGCTACCGGGTGATCAAGGGGATGCGTGCCGAGGCCGAGGCGACCAGCCGGTACCGGCGGGCGAGCCAGGAGACCCTGGTCGGCGCCCGGCGCAACGCGGGCCTGCTGGGGAGGTTCCTCGTGGGCTCGGGCACGGTCAGCGGCACGTTCGCCGCCGCGGTGGTGGGGCTGGCGGGCTGGTTCGCCGTGGACGGACAGCTCAGCATCGGCGGGCTGATCACCGCCGTCGGCCTCGCCCAGGCACTTCTGCCGCAGATCCAGGCGATCGCTAGCACGTCCATCCCCAACCTCGCCGGCGCCCGCGCCTCGTCCGTGCGTGTCCTCGAAGCGCTGCGGGATCACGCCACACCAGCGGCCGGGCCCGATGTCGCGACCGCGCGGGAGATCACCGGGCTGCCGGAGCTGGAGGTGGTCGTACCGAGCGTCGTGGGGCCCGACGTGACGATCCGGGTCGAGCCCGGTGAGCTCGTGGGCGTGCGCGCCGACGACCGGACGGCCGCCCGTGTCGTCGAGGCACTGCTGGACCCGCGGGCCGAAGGAGGGGTCGAGGCGCGGCTCGACGGTATCGCGGCGCGGAAGCTGTCCCCGGCCGAGTACCGCTCCCGGGTCACCGTCGCGCCGCACCGCACCACGCTGTTCAGCGGCACCCTCCGCGACAACGTCACCGTGATCGCGGGCGGGCCCGAGCGGGTGGACGCCGCCTTGCGAGCCGCTGCCTGCGACGACTTCGCGGTCGACCCCGACGTCCCCGTCGGCGAGGGCGGCAACCGGCTTTCGGGCGGCCAGCGCCAACGGGTCGCGCTCGCCCGCGCCCTGGCGAGCGAGGCGCCGGTTCTCGTACTGCACGACCCGACCACCGCGGTCGACTCGGTCACCGAACACACCATCGCGAGCCGGCTGCGCGATGCCCGGGCCGGACGCTCGACGCTGCTGATCGCCTCGGCCCCGGCGCTGCTCGCCGCATGCGACCGCGTCGTCGAACTCTCCGACCACCTACCCGCGACATCGAGGACGGCACAGTGAACGAGTTCTCCGCCGTACCCGAGACCGCTGCTTCCGATGCCGGGCAGCAAGGGCAGCCCGGGCTGCCCGTCGCGAGCGGGCGCGAGACGGTCAGGGAGGTGTGGCGGCTCAGTCACGGGTACCGGCTCCGGCTCGCCGCGACCGGGGTGCTGGGACTCGTGAGCACCGGCGCCAACCTGGTCGTCTCCGTGGCGATCGGGTCCCTCGTCGACCGCGTGCAGGCCGGCACCGCGGACCTGACCACGGTGCTGACGGTCACGGCCGTCATGGCTCTCTGCGCTGTCCTCGGTGCCGCGGGCACCGCGCTCACGATCGTGCTCGCCACCCGCGTCTACCACTGCGTCCTCGCCGCGCTGCGCGAGCAACTCGTGAGCCGCGCCATGGCGCTCCCACAGCACCTCGTCGAGCGCGCCGGCACCGGGGACCTGATATCCCGGTCCAGCGACGACGTCACCGCCGTCGCCGACGCCGCCCCCGCCGTGATCCCGGTGCTCACCGTCACCGCCTTCACCATCCTCGTGTCTCTGGGCGGACTCGCGGCCCTGGAATGGCCCTACGCGGCCGCCTTCGCCGTCGTACTGCCGGTCTACGTGCTGGCCGTGCGGTGGTACCTGCGCATCGGACTCGGGGTGTACCGCGCCGAGCGCACGGCGATGAGCTCGCGTACCCAGCAGATCCTCGAATCCCAGCGCGGCTGGGCCACCGTGCTCGGCTTCGGGATCGCCGACCAACGGCACCGGGCCGTGATGACGGACTCCTGGCGCGTCGCGAGGCAGTCGCTGCGCGCACGCACCGTGCTGAGCATGCTCAATGGCCGGCTCAACCTCGGGGAGTGCCTGAGCCTGTCCGCCGTACTCGTCGTCGGCTTCGTCCTCGTCGACCACGACGCGTCGACCGTCGGCGGCGCCACCACCGCCATGCTGCTCGTGCTGCGCCTGCTCGGACCGGTCAACCAGCTGCTGATGGTCATCGACACCCTCCAGTCCGCCCTCGCATCGCTGAGCCGCATGGTCGGAGTCGTCACGATTCCGGTCAGCCCGTCGAACGTCCCGGCGCAGGCCGCGAGCAGCGCCGTACGGCTCGACCAGGTCTCTTTCCGGTACGGCGAAGGGGCGCGGGTGCTCGACGGCATCACTCTCGACGTCCCGCCCGGTCAGCACTTGGCCGTCGTCGGCGTGTCCGGGGCGGGCAAGACCACGCTCGCCGGCGTGGTCGCCGGCACCCACTTGCCCGAGGCCGGGACGGTGACCCGTTCCAGCCGTACCGCGATGATCACCCAGGAGGTCCACGTCTTCGCGGGAACCCTGCGCGACAACCTCACCCTGGCGGTGCCAGGGGCCACCGACCGCGACCTCCACGCAGCACTGGAAGCCACCGGCGCCGCACCGCTCCTCGATGCTCTCCCCGATCGGCTTGACACCCTGCTGGGCGTCGGTGGACACCCGCTCACCGACGCCCAGGCACAGCAACTCGCCCTCACCCGCCTGCTGCTCGCCGACGCCGATCTGGTGATCCTCGACGAGGCGACCGCCGAAGCCGGGTCCGCCTACGCCGGACAGCTCGACCGGGCTGCCGACGCCGTCCTCGCCGGGCGCACCGCGCTCGTGGTCGCGCACCGTCTCTCCCAAGCGGCAGCCTGCGACCGGATCATGGTGATGGAAGGTGGCCGAATCATCGAGACCGGCACCCACGGAGAACTGGTCGACGCCGGTGGCGTGTACGCCGGGTTGTGGAACGCGTGGGAGGCCGCTCGGTGACAGCAGCATGGTGGGGCCAGGATCCGCCGTAGTCCGGGCGGCCTGTCGTCCCGGGTGATTCGGGCGGGGTGGCGGGTCAGCCACGCGGTGACCTGACGGACGGTCGGCCGACGCGCTCGGCGCACGGCCGGCGACCGCCGCCCCTCATCGCGGCAGGTCACCGCAGTGGCCCGGCGCACGTGCGCACACGTCAGGGCGCACCCGCGAAGCGGACCGCCCTCGGAGCGAGGGAGTGGAACGACCATTCTCCCGCGCGCTAACCTGGGCATATGAACCAGAGGCCAAAGGAACGAGGGACGTCGGAGGCGAGATCGCGGCTGCTCGACACCGCGACCAGGATTTTCTACGCGGAGGGAATCCACTCCGTGGGCGTCGACCGGATCGTGGCAGAGGCGCAGGTCACCCGTGCCACGCTGTACCGGCACTTCACGGGCAAGGAAGACCTCGTCCTCGCATACCTCGACCGGACCGACCAGGCTCTCCGGGCTCAGGCCGAGGCCGCTCAGGCGGGCGAGCAGGCACCCGCGGACAAGATCCGCGCCGTCTGCCGGACGATAGCCGCCGGCGTCGAGTCCGAGGGATTCCGGGGGTGCGCCTTCCTCAACGCGGCGGCCGAATACCCCGATGCCGACCACCCGGTCCACCGGGCCGTCCTGTCCCACCGCCAATGGTTCCTGGCCACCATCACGGGGCTGCTGGCCGAGACCGGAGACCCTGCGGCCGAGCCGGCCGCCCGCCATCTCGTCATGCTCCGGGACGGCGCGATGGTGTCCGGCTGTCTGGCCGACCCCGCGACGGTCTCCGAGACCTTTCTCCGGGGCGTCGAAGGACTCCTCCGAACCCTCTCCGCCTGACGGACCGGGGTGTGACCGGCCGCCCGCTCGCCGCGCCCGTCCCGCTCATCGCCCCTTCACAACGCCCGGCGCCGTTCCGTCGACCGCGGCCGCCGGGCTCCGCCACGGCCGGAACTGCCCCGGGCCTCACGGCGGCACGGGCGCGCCCCGGAACACGGGCGCGCCCCGGAGGACGTCACGGAAGGCTACGTCCGGGTCAGTTCCCCTTGGCCTTGCGGCCCAGGCGCAGGGCCGAGACGAGGAAGAAGATGCCACCCGGGACGGCGTAGCCGACGGCGCTGGTGAGCACCGGGTCGTCCGCGCCGGCGGACGCGACGAACGATGCCCCGGCCAGAGCCGAGATGGCGCCGCTGAGGATCATCGGCCACTGGCCCCCCAACTTGCGTCGGGGCACGGCGACGATCAGCTGGACCAGCCCGGACACGATCGCCCAGGCTCCCCACACACCCAGCACGGCCGAAATGCCGGACGCGCAGGCGATGGCCACACCGACGGCCGCGACGAGGCTGACCAGCATGTTCACGTAAAGCAGCACCGGCGATCCCGTGGTGCGCGACGACCTCGCGTCGATGACGGCCGCACCCACGTCGAACAGCGGGTACAGCACCAGCAGCACGGCCGCCGCCGGGGTGATCTCCGACGTCATCGTGAACATCACGAGCGCCCAGACGATGGCGAACACGAACCGGACGAGGTACAGCCGTCGCAAGACGGAAGCCGTCGCCGCGATGCCGGACGGTGCAGTGATGGCGCTCATGGTGATCCCTCTTCAGGCTTCGGTGGACTCGCAGGAGAGAACGGTTCGTTCGACGCCGGACGGTGTCCGGGTCGCCATGAACCCATGGCAAGAACGAACGTTCTCCCTCATTAGGCTGGCAAAGACTCCACACCTTGTCAAGACCGAACGTTCTCCCTTGTGTGCGGGCGCGTCCCCGGCGAGGGCAGGCCGGTGTTCGTCGTGGCCGACTCCAGGACGGAGGGCGTCCTGACGGGGCGCCCCTGACAGAACATCCTGACGGAACGTCCTGACGGGGCGCCCCTGACGGAACGTCCTGACGGAACGTCCGATCAAGTGGGGACCGGGCGGTCGGCCGACGCCGGTCTCACGAAGGTGCTGGGCGGGCCGGCTCCGGAAGTCCGGCGAACTCGCTCTCACGCGCCGGGAGTTCACGCGACCCCTGGCGCAACGCGAGAACCGAGCGCCCGCTGGGTGCGGGCGGGCGCGACGCCCCGGGCGGGCACGACGCGGCCACGGAGTGTGCCCCGGGCACGGCGTCCCGCCCGGGGCACACTCCGTGGCCCGTACCCTTACGCGCCCGCGCCGGCCCCACTGGTGCGTCGGGACCGGAGGACGCCGGAGAGGAGAACCGTGAGCACTCCCGCCAGGGGGACCACCAGCAGGCCGACGCGGAGACTGGTGGCGTCCGCGATCAGGCCGACGACCGGCGGGGAGAGCAGGAAGCCGAGGCGCATGAGCCAGGAGACGATCGTCAGGCCGGAACCGGGCTTGAGGCCGGGGAGGTTGTCCGCCTCGTGCATGGCGGCAGGGACCAGGGTCGCCACGCCGAATCCGGCGGCGGCGAACCCGAGCACGGTTCCGGGCAGTGTGGGTACGGCCAGCGCCAGGCCCATACCGAGCGCGGCGATCACGCCGCCGGTGCGGGCGACCGCCCGCTGACCGAACCGGTCGACGAGCCGGTCGCCGATGATGCGGCCGACGAACTGGGTACCGACCAGGGCGATGTAGCCGGTGGCGGCGAGGGTGGCCGAGGCACGCAGGGAGTCGGAGAGGTAGAGCGCGGCCCAGGAGTTGCCCGCGTCCTCCACGAGCGTTCCGGCGGTCGCGATGAGGACCAGGGCGGCCAGCACGTACGCGGTGCCGCGCCGCGCGGTGGCCGAGGGGCGGGCCTGTCCGGCGGGGAGGTCTGCGGGTGCGGGTTCGTTGTCCGGGCCGGGCAGGCAGTAGCGCAGCGCGACGAGGGCGGCGACGGCGAAGACGACGGCCGACACCGACAGATGCAGCCCGCGCGTCAGGTCCAGCGCCATGGCGCCGGCGGCCATGAGGCCGCCCACGACGGCGCCGACCGACCAGATCGCGTGGAACGAGTTGATGATGGACCGCCCGTAACGGCGCTGCACACGCAGGCCGTGCGCGTTCTGCGCGACGTCCGTGATCGCGTCCATCGCTCCGGCCAGGAACAGCGCCGCCGCGAAGAGCGGCACCGCGCCCGCGAGACCGGCGGCGAGGACCCCCACCCCGGTCAGCAGCGTGCCGGCAACCGCGACCCGGGCCGAGCCGAACCTGCGGATGAGCACTCCGGCCACCGGCCCGGCCACCAGGGCCCCGGTCGGGAACGCCGCCACGGCCAGGCCGTAGACGGCGTTGCTCATGCCGAGTTCCGCCTTGATCTGCGGATACCTCGGCAGAAGGTTGGCGAAGAGAGCCCCGTTGGTCAGGAACAGCACGGCCACGGCCGCACGGGCCCGCCGGTCTGCGGCAGGCAGCCGGACCGGTATGTCGACAGTCATGGGGGTGACCCTAGCGTCGAAGAGTACGAACGTACACCCCAGGTCGGACGCCTCGTACGGCCCTCGCGCGAGCGACCGGTGAGAACCTTCCCGTCCACACCCGTGGCGCCTCGCGCTCCCCGGAGCGCTTCCGCCAAGAACCCCGGGAAGCCTCCGGACGGCTTCGGTCAGGCGTCGACAGGCGTCGACAGGCGGTCGCGACCACCCTGGCGAGCGGCACTCTCACGCCGAGAAGGGCATCAGCTCCGGTGGAGCAACGGACAGATCGACGATCTGCGCGATCGCCTCCAGACTCCAGGGGCCAAAGATCGAGATCCACACCATCTCGCACTCCAGGCCGGCCTGGCCCCAGGCGCCTTCCCAGCTCCTGAGCTCGTGACCGCGCGCCTCGGCCGGCCAGTCGGATCTCCGGGCGGGCAGCAGCGAGACCTGGACGGCGTCGACGAAGCACGGTCCCGTCTCCCGCAGATCCTCCATGCGGAGGTGACGAATCCGCGCGAGGTGGAGCCACACCTGCGCGGACGACCCGCCCTCCTCCACGAAGCCGAGCGTCAGGTCCCCCTCGGGCCACGCCGCACCCATCTGGGACACCACGGTCCGAACGCAGTAGCCGGCCCATCGAGCGGTGATGTCCGAGATCACCTGGATCTTGCGGGCATACACGCTGAACGCGTCGGACTCGAACCCGTTGCCGATGACTGATTCAGCTGAGGACATGCCAACCGATTCCGTTCCAGGTGGGTCGTTCATCGACATGAAGGACGCCGAATCCACCTGTCCGGCATCCGGCGCGGGGGAGCCCGGTCTCAGGCCATCAGGCCCGCCGCGACGGTCGCGCCCAGCTCCCAGCAGGCTTCGACATCGGCCTTGGCCGGCTCTCCGGTGGCCGTCACGGCGTCCGCCGTACGGCGCCACCCCAGACCGGTGGTGATCGACTCGATCGCGCGCACGGCGCCGGTGACGTCGTTGCCGCCGTGCACCCAGTAGCCGAAGGGGCGGCCCCGTGTGGCATCCAGGCACGGGTAGTAGATCTGGTCGAAGAAGTGCTTGAGGGCGCCGGACATGTACCCGAGGTTCGCCGGGGTACCGAGCAGGACCCCGTCCGCCGCGAGCACGTCGGACGCCGTCGCGGCGAGAGCGGCCCGCCGCACGACGCGGACGCCCTCGATGCCGTCCGCCGCCGTCCCCGAGACGACGGCCTCGAAGAGCGCCTGGCAGTTCGGCGAGGGTGTGTGATGGACGATCAGCAGGGTGGCCACAGCCAAGAACCCTGCCTCCCTCGGCCGTCCGGCCGCAAGCGGGGCGCGCCGCCCCGTCGTACGCGCCCGTTGTACTCGTCGGCTCCAAATCGCCCGCCGTACGCGCCCCGGCGACACGACCCCCGCGGGGCCGCCGGATCCGGTGTCGCGAAACCTACGCTGACCGCATGGCCCACGAGAGCACCGAGGGACGCGGACCGCACCCGGCCGACGCTGCCGGGACCGGAACGGGCAGGGACGCGGAGCAACCCGCCGAGTGGCTCAACTGGCTCAAGGAACGGCTGTACGCGACGATCACCATGATCTCCGTGGTGATCGGCCTGTCGGCCGCCGAGCACCCCACCCCGGCCGGGGCGGCGGCGAGTGTGGCCGCTGCCGCCATCGGCCTCTGGCTGGCGACGCTCGTCGCCGACGAGCAGGCGCACCGCACGGTGCACGGCCGGATCGCCACCCGGGCGGAGCTGCGCCGGATGCTGTGGGTCAGCAGTCCGCTGCTGCTCTCCGCCGCCGGTCCGCTGATCCTGATCGGCGCCGCCGCTCTGGGCGTGATGCATCTGGAGACCGCGCTGTTCGCGGCGGCCGGAGTCAGCGTGGCCGGCCTGTTCGGCTGGGGCTGGTACGGCGGAATCCAGCTCGGCAACGGCGCCGCGATCGCCTTGCTGGCCGGTGCGCTCGATGCCGCGATCGGGCTGGTCGTCGCCGTGGTCAAGGCCGCCGTCAGCCACTGACGGCGGCCTCGACCTGGCCGTGTCGGACACGGCCAGGAGCTGGGTCCGATCACACCCTGCCGGGCCCTGGCCTCGCAGAGCCTCAGGGCCTCAGGGCCTCAGGGCCTCAGGAGGCGAGGAAGCCCGGCTGGACCGGGGCCTGGGGGCCGGACTCCGGGGCGGGCCGGCGGTGCAGGGCGGACAGGCGGACGGCGAAGTACGCGGCGGCCACGGCGGCGAGGGCGTCCAGGCCGTCAGTCACCGCGATCTTGGTGACGGCGTCCCTGATCTCCGTCAGCGACTCGGCGTCGGCGTACCACCTGCTGGTGAGCCGTCCGGCAATCGTCGACATGACGAAGAGGCTCCACCACAGCCCCACCGGCCAGGGGGACGGGTATCGCGCCGGTTCGGAGTTCAGGGTACGCGTGGGGGCGTTCCACATCTGGATGGCGATGCGGACGGGCATCCACAGCGCCGCGACCGGAATGAACCACGCCCCGATCGCCCAGCCGGGGCCCTGCACGAAGGCGTCCTGTGCCAGGAACCCGATGTACTTGCGCATACGGAAGAACCAGACGAGGAAGACGACCGCGCAGGCGACGAACGCGGTGAACTGGAACCCTCCGGCGAGTCCGGAGAGGTTGTCCGCGGCATCGAGATCTTCGGCGGAGGCGGTGACGAAATTCGCGTCGCCGCCGATCAGGTTCGCGACTTTCAGGTCGGCGAACACGGCGAAGAGGTCGGTGAGCGCCACCAGGCCCAGCAGCGCGACCACGGCCTTCAGCAGGCCCTCCGGGGCGCTGGCCGGCGCCTGGTACCGCTGGTACGGCTGGAAGTCGTACGGGAGCGGCTGCTCGGGATGTGAAATGAAGTTGGACACGACAGAGTCCCCCCGGACCGATCAAAGAGAACGCTCGCTTCGAGCGAGCAGGCAGATGGAAAGTACGCGCTCACACGAGGAAGGTCCATTCGATTCGAAGCCGGAGATCCGGAACCGGAGATCTGGAACCGGAGATCCGGACTTGGGCGACGGACCGCCGCGGGCCCGCACGCTCCCGGGGCGCGTGACCGCAGGGCAGCCCGCCTCACCCGGCCTACGTGCCGGCTCAGAGCATGATGAGGAGTCGGGTACTCGCCTTGAGCTTGCGGTTCACCGAGCGGCTCTGTACGTACACCTCCAACTGGGGGTTGTTGCCCGCCTTCACGGAGACGGTGCCGTGGATACCGGTCCCGAACAGCAGGTTGCGCGCGGCGTCGCCCGTGTACGCGCGGTCGGTGTCCTTCTCGACCACGATGACCTCCTTGTCGGGCTGAACCTGGACCCGAGCACCCAACTGGTAGTAACAGGAGCCGCGTTGGTAGGAGACACCCGGGTGCGAGTCGACGAAGGACCGGATCTCGGTCTCCTTGTCGACCTTCAGGAGGCGGTACTTGTCGGCCGCGATCGGCTCCAGGTTCGCCCGCACCTCGTCCACCGATATGTCCTGACCTACGGCGAAGAGGTTCTTCGTGCCCCGCACCCCCTGCTCGCGGCCCCGCAGGAAGCTGGTGGCGGCGGCGCGCACGGTACCTATCGCCTCCTCGACGCCTTCCGTGGAATCGGCGTCCCAGATGGCGATGTTTCCGGCGGGAAATCCGTAGTTCTGGGCGGTGCGCTTGGCCAGGGAGTTCGGGACGAGGATCGCGGAGGTCCAGTGGCCCGGAAGCCCGCCCATCTTCGCCGCGATCCGGTCGAGCCACGGGCCGAGGATCCTCATGTCGCCGTCATGTCGCCGGTCGCCGCCGGAGGCGTTCTCCTCGCCGTCCGTCACGACGATCTGGAGGAAGCTGTGCTCGCCGTACTCCTCCCAGATGTGCCCCAGGTCGTCCAGGGATTTCAGCGAGGCCTCGATGAGTGCGGTGGCGCCGTTGTTGACCTTGTACAGGCCCCGCATGGACGGCAGGTGCTTCACGTCCATGTCCCAGACCAGGTTCTCCACCCGGTGGTCGAAGGAGTAGAGACTGATCCGGGTCTCGTGACCGAGGCTGTCCGACTCGGCCTTCAGGCCCGCCACGAACTCATCGACGACACGGATGAGTTGTCCCTGGTGCGGACGCATCGAACCCGAACAGTCCACGACCAGCGCGACGTGGTTCACCTTGTGCTGGATCTTGTTGGCGGACATGCCTCGACTCCCCCTTCGGAGCTCCCCGAGTGATGCTTCAACACTAGGAGGAGCCACTGACAGTGACGGGTGACGAGCGGTCATTCACCGTCCGGTGAGGGACCCGGTCCGCTTTGCCGGGGCAACGGGCCGGTCGGCCGGTCGCAGCGCGCCGACCCTCCTCCCGGCCGCACGCGGGAGCCGGGTACGGGAAGCCCGGGCCGCGCTCCCCCGGCGACGGCGGGCCGCCCCGCGAGGCGGGCCGGAGGCGCCTCGGCGAGGAGCGGCACGAGCCCGGCGGCGGCGACGCGCGACCCGAGGACGGCGGCGCCGTGCGGGCCATGGGCGTCCAGCACGCTCCCGCCGAGGAAGGAGCCGCCGGCGATTCCGGCCTGGAAGGCGGCGGGCGTGTGCCCGCACAGGTCAACGGGCCCCGACGCGCAGCAGAACACCACTCGGTTCCCGGCAAGTCACGATCGAAAAAAACCGGACATCGCGCGGCGGACGGCAGTCGTGCGCCCGGGCAGCGAGCCCGCCCCCGGCGCACCCGCAGGCAGGCAGGGCCCGCCCGCGAGGGCGCGCCGCAGCAGGTGCGACGGGCTTACGCACAACGGAAGTTGAGAGGCCATCAGGGGTTTCCGGCCGATTGCCGCGGCGTGACCCGATCGTAACCGGGCCGCGGTTGTGAAGGTCTGGTGGCGAGTCGGCCGACCCGAGTATGTTGCCGCCCACAACATTCAACGCCCGCGGACTCACCGCAGGTGCGTCGCGTTGCCGGAGTACCTCCATCACTGCCGACCCGTGCGACCGGCGCCGGACGGCCGTACCCCAGAAAGGGGCCCTTCCGATGCGCAAGGGAATCCTCCTCGCCGGCACCTCCGTGGTGCTCATGACCTCGCTCGCCGCCTGCGGCAACTCCTCCTCGGGAGGCGACGACACCGGCGGCGGTGCCAAGAAGCCGAAGATCGGCGTGATCCTCCCGGACAGCAAGTCGTCGGCCCGGTGGGAGGACGCGGACCGCCCGCTGCTGACCGCGGCATTCAAGGCGGCGGGCGTGGACTACGACATCCAGAACGCCGAAGGCGACAAGCAGGCGTTCCAGACCATCGCCGACCAGATGATCACCAACGGGGTCAACGTCCTGGTGATCGTGAACCTGGACAGCGGCACCGGCAAGGCCGTCCTCGACAAGGCCAAGTCGCAGGGCGTCGCCACGATCGACTACGACCGCCTCACCCTCGGCGGCTCCGCCGCGTACTACGTGAGCTTCGACAACACGGCCGTCGGCAAGCTCCAGGGCGAGGGTCTCGGCAAGTGCCTGACCGACATGAAGGCCGAGAAGCCGGTCATCGCCGAGCTGAACGGCTCCCCGACCGACAACAACGCCACGCTGTTCGCCGAGGGTTACAACAGCGTCCTCGACCCGAAGTACGCCTCGGGCGAATACGTCAAGGGCCCCAACCAGTCGGTGCCGGACTGGGACAACGCCCAGGCCGGCACCATCTTCGAGCAGATGCTGACCAGCGAGTCCAAGATCGGCGGGGTGCTGGCCGCCAACGACGGCCTCGGCAACGCCGCCATCGCCGTACTGCGCAAGAACCACCGCAACGGCCAGGTGCCCGTCACCGGTCAGGACGCCACCGTCCAGGGCCTGCAGAACATCCTGGCCGGCGACCAGTGCATGACGGTCTACAAGGCGGTGAAGAAGGAGGCCGACGCCACCGCCGAGCTCGCGGTGAGCCTCGCCAATGGCAAGAACGCACAGACCAACGCCCTCGCCCACGACCCGGAGGGCAACCGGGACGTTCCCGCGGTCCTGGAGACGCCGGTGGCCATCTACCGGGACAACGTCAAGGACGTCGTGGCCGACGGATACGTCACCGCGGCCGATCTGTGCACCGGCGACTACGCCGCTCTCTGCACCAAGTACGGCGTCAAGTAACCGGGCCGGGCCGGCGTCCCCGGCCCGGCATCCGCCAGACCGGGCCGGAGTGTCCCGGCCCGTCCGTACGGCCCCGGAACCGGACCCGCCCTCCGGCCGGGGCCCGTGGCGCAACGACCCGTAAGGAGCCGTCCACCCATGACAGCGACCCCGATCCTCGAACTGCGCGGGATCGACAAGAGCTTCGGCGCGGTGCAGGTGCTGCACGACGTGAACTTCACCGCCTACCCCGGCGAGGTGACCGCCCTGGTCGGCGACAACGGCGCCGGGAAGTCCACCCTGGTGAAGTGCGTCGGCGGAATCCACCCGATCGACTCGGGTGAGTACCTCTTCGACGGCAAGCCGGTCCACGTGCACAGCCCGCGCGACGCCGGCTCCCTGGGCGTCGAGATCGTCTACCAGGACCTCGCGCTCTGCGACAACCTCGACATCGTCCAGAACATGTTCCTCGGACGTGAGAAGCGGCGCGGCATCGTTCTCGACGGCGGAACGATGGAGGAGATGGCCGCCAAGACGCTGAAGAGCCTCTCCGTCCGTACCGTGAAGTCGGTCCGGCAGAAGGTCTCCAGCCTCTCCGGCGGGCAGCGGCAGACCGTGGCCATCGCCAAGGCCGTGCTGTGGAACAGCAAGGTCGTCGTCCTCGACGAGCCGACCGCGGCACTCGGTGTCGCGCAGACCGCGCAGGTGCTCGAACTCGTCCGCAGGCTCGCCGACAACGGCCTCAGCGTCGTCCTGATCTCGCACAACATGAACGACGTCTTCGCGGTGTCCGACCGGATCGCCGCCCTCCACCTGGGCCGGATGGCCGCCCAGGTCAAGACCTCGGACGTGACGCACGCCCAGGTCGTGGAACTCATCACCGCAGGCCGCAGCGGGGACCTGGGCCTCGCCGACACCAACGGAGCCACCACATGACCGCCCTCGCTCCCGAAAAGCCGGAAGGACGCGGAAAGCCCGGAGCACCCGGCGCGGACGACCGCACCGAGGGGCCCGGCATCGGCGCCCTCGCCCGCTCCTACGTCGAGCGGGTGCGCGGTGGGGAGTTGGGGGTGCTCCCGGCCGTCCTCGGCCTGGTCGTCCTCTGCGCGTTCTTCGCGATCCTCCGCCCGGTGTTCCTGACCGAACTCAACTTCGCCAACCTGCTGACGCAGGGTGCGGGCAGCATCGTCATCGCCATGGGCCTGGTCTTCCTTCTCCTGCTCGGCGAGATCGACCTCTCCGCCGGATACGCCAGCGGCGTCTGCGCGGCCGTGCTGGCCATCCTCCTCACCAACCACGGGTGGCCCTGGTACGGGGCGGTGGCCGCCGCCATGCTGACCGGGGTGGCCATCGGCCTGCTCCTCGGCACCCTGGTGGCCAAGATCGGGATTCCGTCCTTCGTCGTCACCCTGGCCGCGTTCCTGGGATTCCAGGGAATCGTGCTGATCCTCCTGAAGGAGGGCACCAACATCTCGATCAGGGACGAGACGATCCTGGCCATCGCCAACGACAACCTCAGCCCCGCGCTCGGCTGGGTGCTGCTCGCCCTCTGCGTCGCCGCCTACGCGGGAGTCCTGTTCCGTGCGAACAGCAACCGCCGGGCCCGCGGACTCACCACCTCGCCGCCCGTCCTGATCGCCCTGCGCCTCGGTACCGCCGTCGTGCTCGGCGGGCTGGCGGTGTACCTGCTCAACCAGGAGCGCAGCCGCAACGTCATGGTCGACTCCCTCAAGGGCGTGCCCATCGTGGTCCCGGTCATCGGCGCCCTGCTGGTCATCGGCACCTTCGTGCTCCAGCGCACCTCCTTCGGCCTGCACATCTACGCGGTGGGCGGCAGCGCCGAGGGGGCCCGCCGGGCGGGCATCAACGTGGCGTACATCCGTGTCGCCGCCTTCGTCATCTGCTCGGCCATGGCGGCTGTCGGCGGCATCATCGCCGCCTCCCGCGGCAACTCGGTGGACCCGAACACCGGCGGCAGCAACGTCCTGTTGCTCGCCGTGGGCAGCGCGGTCATCGGCGGCACCAGCCTCTTCGGCGGCCGTGGACGCGTCGTCGACGCGGTGCTGGGAGGCATGGTGGTCGCCGTGATCCAGAACGGTATGGGCCTCATGGGGTACAGCTCGGGCGTCAAGTACGCTGTCACCGGTTCAGTACTGCTGGTGGCCGCAGGGGTGGACGCGCTGTCCCGCCGCCGCGCCACGCAACGATGAGGTTCACAGATGAAAGCCGGTCCTTCCCAGGAGGAAATACGCCGGCACAACCTCAGTACGCTGCTGCGCCACGTCCATCTCGGCGGCCCCGCCTCCCGGACCGTTCTCGCCGAACGGATGGGGGTCAACCGCAGCACGGTGCTGGGCCTGGTCAGTGAACTCACCGCCGCCGGCCTGGTGCGCGAGGAACTCCCGCGCGACACCGGTCGGGCGGGACGGCCCTCACTCGTCGTGCGGCCCGATCCCGCACGCGCGTACGTCCTGGCGTTCGACATCGGTGTCGACCGTCTGACGGCCGCCCGCATCGGCCTGGGCGGCCTCTTCCTCGACCGGCGCGAGATCCCCTGGCCCGGGGCGGGCCCCCAACGCCCCGGCGAGGTCGCGGAGTCGCTCACGGGGGCGGCCCGGCAGATGCTGGCCGCCACCGCGCCCGGCAGTCACTGTGTCGGCGTGGGGGTGGCGGTGCGCGGCATCGTCCGCCACCCGGACGGGCTGGTCCGTTTCGCGCCCAACCTCGGCTGGACGGAAGAGGACTTCGGCGCCCAGCTCGCCGACCGGATCGGCCTCTCCGTTCCGGTCACCATCGGCAACGAGGCCAACGTAGCGGCCCTCGCCGAGCACCTGCGCGGCGCCGGGGTCGGCTGCCGGAACGTCGTCTACCTGCACGGTGACATCGGCATCGGGGCCGGCGTCATCGTGGACGGACAGCTGCTGCGCGGTGAGGACGGGTACGGCGGCGAGGTCGGGCACATGATCGTGAATCCGCACGGCGGCAGGCGCTGCGGTTGCGGCGCCGTCGGCTGCCTCGAAGCCGAAGCCGGTTCCCGTGCCCTGTTGGAGGCGGCCCGGCGTGACGTCCCCGCTCCCGGCCACGAGACGGTACGCGCCGTCATCGAAGCCGCCGACCGGGGGGACGTCGTCGCCCGCGCCGCTCTGCACCGCGTCGGCGACTGGCTCGGTGTCGGGGTCGCCAACCTGGTCAACGTCTTCAACCCGGGAACGGTGATCTTCGGCGGTGTACTCCGGGACGTCTTCCTCGGGGCGGCCGCGCAGGTGCGCAGCCGCATCAACACCACCGCGCTGCGGGCCTCCCGCGAGAACCTCCGGCTGCGGGTCTGCGAGCTGGGTGAGCGCACCGTGCTGATCGGCGCAGCGGAACTCGCCTTCTCGGAAAGCCTGGACAACCCTCTGGAGGTCCTGGCCCGGCTCGACGGGCAGCGGGCACTCGTCGAATAGCCGGCACCACCGACGGGCCGGTCTCAGGCGGACCGGGTGAGCCTCCGTGCGGTGGCGCAGTGCGGGGTACGCCGGTGGTACCACAGCCGCGCGAGCGTGACTCCGAACAGCACGGTGAACACTACGAGGAGAACACCCGCGATCTCCAACTGACCACCGCCGCGCAGCGCATGGCCCTCCCCACGGGTGAGCAGGGCCAGCAGGGACAGCAGCGCACCCACCAGGTAGAAGGAGCGCACCCGCCGCAACTGCCGCAAAGCCCGGGGTGCCAGAGCCACACGCCTCATCGATGCCATGAACCCCTCCTGCCCCGATCGGAGTTGTGCAGACGGTTCGCCGGGCCACTGGGTCCGTATCGGGTTCTGGACCGGCCGAACCGTCGTTCCGGTGCGGGTGCGCCCCGCTCGACCGGTGCACTCCTCGGCGGGGACGTCTTGCTGCCTGAGCAGAGTTCAGCAGCAGGGTCCGACCGGCGCGGACGATGTCAGGGCGAGCGCGGCCACCCGCAACTCCGCCGCCCACGCACGCTGGTCGAGGCCCAGCGTGTACTCGACGCAGCACGCGCACTGCGGGATCAGGGACAGGAACGACTGCTCCTGCGCGGTTTCGGCCTCCGTCTCCCACCAGTCGTCCGACGCCAGGTCGGCGGGGGCCGTCTCCTCGTTGATCACCCTGGCCGCCAGCCGGCGCAGGGCGTGGCGTCGCGCGAGGGCCGGATCGGGCAACTCGATCCCCAGCTCGGAGAGTGCCTGCTCGAACGCGTCGCGGACGTCGCGGGTGTCCGCGTTCCGGGGCAGACCCGCGAGCTCGCACAGGGTGGGGGTGTCCAGCCCGGCCGCGAGCGCCTCGGCGGCGATCATCGGCAGGTCTTCCGGGCGGATCTCGTCGGCCCGGTAACGGCACGCCACTTCGCCCGGAGAGGTGAAGCCCCTCGGTGCCGAGGGCTCCGTCGATGTCGTTCCCGCTGTACCCATGGCCGCCACGATGCCACCACCGCTCACCGCGACGGAACCTGGCGGGAGTTCGGGGCGGCGAGACCGCACACCGGCGGCTCTCTCCGCAGAGGTTTCTCTGCAGAGAGACCTCTGCAGAGAAACCCCCGCACCCTATACTGCCGGCATGTCCGACGAGTCCATACACGCGTCCCAGCCTGCCAGGCCCTCCCGACGGCTCGATGCGCGCAGCCTGCGGGGCCTGGCCCATCCGCTGCGGATGAGCATCTTCGAACTGCTCGGTCTGGACGGCCCGGCCACCGCCACCGGGCTCGCCGAGCGTCTCGGGCAGAACACCGGCACCATCAGTTGGCACCTGCGCCACCTCGCCGAGCACGGCTTCATCGCGGAGGAGACCGGGCGGGGCACGAAGCGCGAGCGCTGGTGGAGAAAGACCGACGTCTCGAATGAGCTGAACACCGCCGATTTCCGCGACGATCCCGACACCCGGGGCGCCCTGTCGGTCTATCTGCACCAGCTGCTGCAGCAGTACTTCAGCCGGGCCGTGAACTACATCGGCGAGGACTGGGACGACAGTTGGCGCAGCGCCGGCACCCTCTCGGACCGGAGCGACCTGCGGATGACCCCGGCACAGCTGGCGGCGCTCAACGCGGAGCTGATGGCTGTCATCGCCCGCCATGCCCCCGCTCCGGATGCCGAGCCCGGCCCGGACGCGCTCCCTGTCGTCGTGCAGCTCCAGTCCTTCCCCCGCAAGGAGCGTGGCTCCGTATGAGCCGCGGCACACGGGGTGGCCTCCTGCGTCGCCACCGAGATTTCCGACTGCTGTGGTGCGGTGAGACCGCCGGCAAGTTCGGCGCGTCGGTCACCGGGGTGACGATGCCACTGATCGCCGTCTCCACCCTGCACGCCGGCGCGTTCGAGGTCGGCCTGCTGAGCGCCGCCGCCTGGGCTCCTTGGCTGATCATCGGGCTGCCGGTCGGTGTCTGGGTGGACCGGCTGCCGCGCAGACCGATCATGCTGGCCGCCGCCGCGGCCTCGCTCGTGCTCTTCGCAAGCGTTCCGGTCACCGCGTCCTGGGGCCGGCTGAGCATCGGAGCGCTACTGGCCGTCGCCCTGCTGACGGGCACGGCGGCGGTGTTCTTCCAGACCGCCTACAGCGCCTATCTCCCCAGCATTCTGGAACCCGACGACCAGGCCGAGGGCAACACCACCCTGCACGGCAGCGCGTCCGCGGCCCAGATCGCCGGGCTCGGCTCCGGCGGCCTGATCGCGCAGGCGGCAGGTGCGGTGAACGGGATGTTCGCCAACGCCGCGACCTTCCTCGTCTCCCTCCTGTGCCTCGCGGGCATCCGGCATCGGGAGCCGCGCGTCAGCAGAACCGGGCGTCGCCCCACGTCACTGGCCGAAGAGGCCCGCGAAGGCCTGCGGCTGGTCGCCCACGACCCGTGGTTCCGCACGTTCACGCTGTTCGGCGCCGCTTCCAACCTGGCCCTGATGGGATACCAGTCGATGCAAGTGGCCTTTCTGGTCCGGAGCGTCGGCCTGCCGCCGGGGACGGTCGGCGTGATCGTCGCGGCGACCAGTGCCGGAGGCGTGGCCGGGGCATTCGCCGCGCGCCGGGTCGCTCACCGGATCGGTACGGCCCGCGCGACGCTCCTCTTCGAGCTGGCGCTTCCCCTGCTCGGTCTGCTCATCCCGCTGACCTTCGGCGGGGCCGGGGTCCTGCTCTTCGTGGCAGGCGGATCCAGCGTCTGCGCGGGCGTCGTCGCCGGCAACATCATCAAGGCGGGCTTCCAGCAACGCTACTGCCCGCCGGATCTCCTCGGACGTCTGACCGCCGGCACGGCGTTCCTCAACTACGGAACGATCCCTGTCGGAGCACTGCTCGGCGGCCTGCTCGGAACCGCGCTCGGCCTCCGCACCGCCATGGCCGTCATGACGGCAGGGGTACCGCTCGCCGCGCTGATCCTGCTCTTCTCCCCGGTCGGGCGAGCACGGGACCTGCCGGCGTCCCCTCGGGCCATGGGCCGTCCGGCACCTCTGCCGGATGCCGACGGTGAGTCCGCCGTGTCCGTGACGTGCCCCGTGAGCGACGTTCGAACCGGGTAGGGCACGGCCGGACCAGGGATCTTCCACCGGACACCGCTCGGCACCCGGCCGATGCTCACCGCCGCTCGTTCAGGCGGAGTTGCAGGGCCGGAAAGCGTGGGACCTCGAAGCCGAGGGATTCGTAGAGGCGCGCCCCGTCCGCTGTCGCGTGGAGATCGACCGTGGTCGCCCCGGTTTCCTCGGCGAACCAGCGGAGCAACTCCTCGGTGCAGGCGCGCGCGTAGCCCTTGTGGCGGGCGACCGGTTCCGTGCTGACGTTGAAGACGTGCCCGCGCAGACCGCTGAGGCTGCTCGGTCCGGGGGCGCGGTGCTCGCAGGTGCCGACCGCGCTGCTGACGGCGGGGCCGAGTTCGGGGTCGTCCACCACGAAGGCGGCGAACTCGGTCTCTCGCGTCAGCCGTTCCGCGAACCAGCGGGCGGCGGCGGCGCGCCAGGGCGCGTCCTCGGGCCCGACCGCCACCCCCATGTCGGCCAGCATCAGCCCTCGGAGTCGTACCAAGGCCGGTACGTCATCGGACGTAGCACGGCGGGGCTTCGGGGCGGGGGCAATCTGCGCGCTCTCCATGCCGCACATCGTGCGGTCGAACTCCCGGGCCGGCAAGCGGATGGGATGGTGTCCGACCAGGCTTCGCGCCGACCGCCGACCGGCGTCCGGCGCGTGCTCCGGACCCCTGCGGGCCCCTGCGCGGAACCTCCGGATCTGCGCCTTCGTGCAGGTCAGCGCGGCGTGGGGCGTAAAAGTGGGAGCGTCGGACCTGTTCCCTGCAAGGGGGGAGCTGGGCTAAGGTCCCGTCCCGTCCGGTCGGAAAATCTCACCGGGCGCCCTCCGAGACCCGCACGGAGTTCCTTTCTCATGCCCAGAATCTCCAAGGCCGTCCTCGCCGCGACCGGCGTCCTGGTCGCCACCGCTCTCGTCGGCCCCGGTGTGGCCGCCGCCCAGACCGCGCCCCCGAGCCACGGCAGCGGCCACGACGGCGCCACCTCCGCCCAGGTGTGGATCACCACGCCGGACGGCGAGCAGAAGCTGGCCGACGCCGGTACGGTCCCCTTCACCACCACGCCGAGCAGCGCGCCGACCGTGGTGGTCGACGCCGGCCGGACGTACCAGACGATGTCGGGCTTCGGCGCCTCGATCACCGACTCCTCGGCTTCGGTCCTCTCCGGGCTGGCCCCGAAGGCCCGCGACGCCGCCATGCGCTCGCTCTTCGACCCCCGTACCGGCGACGGCCTGAACTACCTCCGCCAGCCCATCGGCGCCTCCGACTTCACCGACGGCCCCGCGTACACCTACGACGACATGCCGGCGGGCCGCACGGACTACGACCTCGCGCACTTCTCCGTCGCCCACGACAAGAAGCAGATCCTGCCGCTGCTGCGCCAGGCCGAGCGGATCAACCCCGGCATCAAGATCGTGGCGACCCCGTGGAGCCCGCCGGCCTGGATGAAGACCGGCGGTTCGCTGGAGGGCGGGCGCCTGATCGACGACGCCCGTGTCTACCGCGCCTACGCGGCCTACCTGGTGAAGTTCGTCCAGGCCTACCGCGCGGAGGGGGTCGACATCGACACCCTGACGGTCCAGAACGAGCCGCAGAACCGGAACCCGAAGGGCTACCCGGGGACGGACATGCCGTCCTGGCAGGAGGCGAAGGTCATCGAGCAGCTCGGTCCGCTGCTCAAGAAGGCCAAGCTGAAGACGGAGATCCTCGCCTTCGACCACAACTGGTCGGAGCACCCGGACGACACCGTGGGCGCGCCGGCGGACGAGGCGGCCGACTTGGACGCCTACCCGCAGCAGCTGCTGGGCTCGTCGGCGGCACGGTACGTCTCGGGCACCGCCTACCACTGCTACTACGGCGACCCGAGCGCGATGACCGCGCTGCACGACCGATTCCCGACGAAGGACGTCTACTTCACCGAGTGCTCGGGCAGCCAGTCGTCGGTCCCGGAGAACACCTTCGCGGACACGCTCAAGTGGCACACCCGCAACCTGGTCATCGGCGCGACCCGCAACTGGGCCAAGACGGTCATCAATTGGAACATCGCGCTCGACCCGGAGGGCGGTCCGCACGCGGGTGGCTGCACCGGGTGCACCGGTGTGCTGACGGTGGCGGGCGACGGCACGGTCACCCGCAACGCCGAGTACTACACCCTCGGCAGCCTCTCGCGCTTCGTCGACCAGGGCGCGGTGCGCATCGCCAGCACCTCCTTCGGCACCACCGGCTGGAACGGTCAGGTCGAGGACGTCGCCTTCCGCAACCCGGACGGCAGTACCGTGCTGGTCGCGCACAACGAGAGCGACGCCCCGCAGACCTTCGCCATCCGTGAGGGCGACCGCTACCTGACGTACACGTTGCCCGGCGGCGCGCTGGCCGACTTCGTCTGGCACTCCGGCCGCGTCCCGGGCACGGACGGCACGCCGGTGGCACCGGCGGGCTGGACCGCCACCACCTCCACCTCGGGCGCGGCGGCGGACGCCGTCGACGACGACGCCAGCACCCGATTCTCCTCGGGCGCGGCGCAGGCCCCCGGTCAGTACCTCCAGGTCGACCTGGGCAAGAAGGGCCGGGCGGACCGGGTGGTCTTCGACACCGGCTCCTCGACCGGCGACTACCCGCGTGGCTACACGGCGTCGGTGAGCACGGACGGCAGCCACTGGACCGACGTGGTCACCGACGCCCGGGGCGCCGGTCAGTTCACCACCGTCGAACTCCCGCACCGCCAGGTGCGTTACGTCCGGCTGACGCTCACCGCGTCCGCCGGCGACTGGTGGAGCGTGGCGGACGTCCGCGCCTACACCGACCCCCGCTGACGGGTCGCCGTCACCGACCTCACGGGTCAGCACACCCGGCACGGCCGTTCCTCAACTCCGGGGAGCGGCCGTGCTGTTGCGTACGACGAGGCTCGTGGCGAGCTCCATCCGCGTGGTCATGGGGACTTCGTCGCGGAGCCGTACCAGCATCTGGACCGCCTCCTCGGCCATCTGCCGCAGGGGCTGGTGGACGGTGGTGAGGGCGGGGCTGGACCAGCGGGCGATCGGCACGTCGTCGAACCCGACCACGGAGAGGTCGTGCGGGACGCGCAGTCCGCTGACCCGCGCCGCTTCAAGCACGCCGAGTGCCTGGAGGTCACTGCCCGCGAAGATCGCGGTGGGCGGGTCGGGCAGGGCGAGCAGCTCCATCGTCCGGTCGTAGCCGCCCTCGACGTGGAAGTCGCCGTAGAGCACCAGGTCGGAGGAGGCTTCCAGGCCGGCCATGCTCATCGCGGAGCGGTAGCCGTCCAGCCGGGCGAGGGAGCAGATCATGTCCTCGGGGCCGGTGATGATGCCGATCCGGCGGTGACCCAGCTCGATGAGGTGGCGGGTCGCGGCGAGGCCGCCGCTCCAGTTGGCCGAACCGACCGAGGGTACGTCGGGTTCGGGATCGCCGGCCGGGTCGATGATCACGAAGGGGATCGACCGGGACCGCAGCTGCTGCTTGAACTCCACCGGGAGCGCCGAGAAGACCAGCACCACACCGAGCGGGCGGCGTTGGAGCACCCCTTCGATCCACTCGGGGCTGGGCGAATGGCGGGTGCCGCTCTCGGTGAGCACCACACCCGCCCCGTGGAGCTTGGCGACGTTCTCCACGCCCTTGATGAGCTCCATCGCCCAGATGCTCTCCAGCTCGTGGAAGACGAGCTCGATCAGCGGGGCCTCGCGGGCGGAGCGGGTCGTCCGCCGGTAGGAGTGCGTCTCCAGCAGGCGTTCCACCTTGACCCGAGTCGGCGCGGCAACGTCCTGTCTGCCGTTCAGCACCTTCGAAACTGTCGAAATGGAGACGCCGGCCTGCTGGGCCACCTGGGCGAGGGTGATGCGGCCCACGTTCTCGTCATCGCGCATGGTGAGAAGCATAGGGCACGAACAATTGGCCAACAGAGATAACAAATCAGCAACTTGAGCCGCGAGGGTTGACCCCTCCAGTCGCCGAGCCCTAGCGTCCCGACGCATGAAGTTTCGGTAATGAAGCCGAAACATTTTCGAGAGGCGAGACGATGACGCGACGCACACGACTCCCACGTACCGCGGTTGTCGGCGGGGCAGTCATGGCCATGGCGCTGTCCCTGGCGGCATGCGGAGGGGACGACTCCGCGTCCGGCGGCGACAAGATCCACGTGCTGGTCTACGGGGACGCCACGAACAAGGTGGAGAAGCAGCTCGTCGCCACCTTCAACAAGACCTCGAAGGTCAAGGTGGTCCTGGACACCATCCCGGGCGCCGACTACCAGGCCAAGCTCCAGACGATCATCAACAGCAAGCAGGCGCCGGACGTCTTCTTCAACTGGGGCGGCGGCAGCATCAAGCCCTTCGTCGACGCCGGGCTGCTCCTCCCGCTGGACGACTTCATCGCGAAGGACCCGGGACTCAAGGACAACTTCCTCCCGTCCGTGTTCAACAGCACCGTGGTGGACGGCAAGGCCTACGGCGTCCCGATGCGCGGTACGCAGCCGGTGCTGATGTTCAACAACAGCAAGGTGCTCAAGGAGAACGGCCTGGCGGCCCCCAAGACCTGGGACGAGCTGCTGAACGCCGTGAAGGTCCTCAAGTCGAAGGACGTCACCCCGATCGCCCTCGGCGGCGGCGACAAGTGGCCGACGCTGATGTGGTTCGAGTACCTCTTCGACCGCGTCGCCGGCCCCGAGCTCATCCAGAAGGCCATCAAGGGCGACAAGGACGTCTGGGCGACCGACGACAGCAAGGCGGCGCTCAACAAGCTCAAGGAGCTCATCGACGCCGGCGCCTTCGGCACCAACTTCGACTCCGTGAAGTTCACCGACGGCGGCTCGCCCACGCTGCTCGCCACCGGCAAGGCGGCCTTCGAACTGATGGGTTCGTGGGAGTACTCGACCCTCCAGGACTCCCAGCCGGACTTCGCCAAGTCGGACCTCGACTACAGCGCCTTCCCCAGCATCGACGGCGGCAAGGGTGCCCCGACCGACATCGTCGGCAACACCAACAACTTCTACTCCGTGCTGAAGAAGACCAAGCACCCGGAGGAGGTCGCCGAGTTCCTGAAGCTCATGTACTCCGACCAGTTCGTGAAGGCGCAGCTCTCGATCGGCAACCTGCCGACGACGACCAACACCGAAGCGCAGCTGGACACCGCCACCAACCCGGACTACGTGCACTTCCAGTACGACCTCGTCAAGAACGCGCCGTCCTTCCAGCTCTCCTGGGACCAGGCGTACCCGCAGACCGCCGGAACGGCCCTGTCGACCGCGGTACAGCAGTTCTTCAACGGCGGGATCGACGTGGACGGCTTCATCAAGGCGATGCAGGGCCTGCCCACCTCCTGACCGCGCTCCACCATCCGACTTGGAACACCTCTCATGACCACAACTGCCACCGCGGTCTCCGCGGCCAGCAAAGGGGTCCAGGGGAGCGGCCGCGGACCCGGCCGCTCCCGTGAAGGCGCCAGCCGTCCCGGTTTCGCCTGGGCGGCTCCGGCTGCC
Source organism: Streptomyces sp. NPDC002690 (assembly GCF_053592415.1). Lineage (NCBI taxonomy): Bacteria > Bacillati > Actinomycetota > Actinomycetes > Kitasatosporales > Streptomycetaceae > Streptomyces > Streptomyces sp. NPDC002690. Next base: position 50,142 of record NZ_JBSFVR010000005.1, read on the forward strand.
GTCTTCTTCGGCCTCTTCGCCATCGTCCCGCTCTTCCTGGTCGTCGCTCTCTCCTTCGCGAGCTGGAACGGGCTCTCCGACCCCGAGTTCACCGGTCTCGACAACTGGAAGAAGTTGTTCGACGACCCGATCCTGATCAAGAGCCTCTGGCTCAGCGTGCTGCTCACCTTCCTGGGCGTCGCCGTGCAGACGCCGCTCTCCATCCTGCTGGGGGTGTGGGCGGCCGGCCACCAGCGCAACCGGGCCGTGCTGTCCGCCATCTACTTCGTTCCGCTGCTGCTCTCCGCCACGGCCGTCTCCGTGCTGTGGCGTGCGGTGCTCGACCCCAACTTCGGTGTCCCCGCGCAGGCCGAGTGGCTGTTCGGAGACGGGAACCTGTTCGGTCAGCAGGCCAGCGCGATCGGGGTGCTCATCTTCGTCAGCACCTGGCAGTTCACCCCGCTGCACACCCTGATCTACCAGGGCGCCGCACGTTCGGTGCCCCGGGTGCTCTACCAGGCGGCGGAGATCGACGGAGCGGGCCGGTACCGGCAGTTCTTCCACATCACGCTGCCGCAGCTGCGCAACAGCGTCGTCACCTCGATGATCCTGATGGTGGTCGGCGGTCTGACGACGTTCGACACGGTCCTCATCCTCACCCAGGGCGGGCCGGGCACCGACACCACGATCAGCGCCTACTACATGTACCAGAAGGCGTTCAAGACCTTCGACTACGGAACGGCCTCGGCCATCGGCGTGATGCTGATCCTGGTCGCCACGGTCATCTCGCTGGTGATGGTGCGCCTCACGGGCTACGACAAGATGAACAGCACCATGGAGGGCATGTGAGCAGGCGCCGCCCCAATGTCCTCGCCGGCTTCGGCTCCACCGTCTGGCTTCTCGTGGTCGGCCTCCCGCTCTACGTGATGCTGGTCGCGACCTTCCAGAACCGTGCCGACTACGGGTCGAACGGGCCGTTCGCCCTGCCCAAGCACTTCACCCTCGACAACTACATCAACGACTTCAACAGCGGGTTCGGGCAGTACTTCCTGAACACCGTGATCGTCACCCTCTCCGTGGTGGCCATCGTGGTCCTGCTCGTGGCACCGCTGTCGTACGCGATCGTCCGCAGCCGCAGCCGCGTGACCGGCATGGTGTTCCGGCTCTTCCTGCTGGGTCTCGCCATTCCCTCGCAGGCCGTGATCGTGCCCATGTTCTTCGCGATGAGCGAGGCGGGGCTCTACGACAACCTCCTCGGCATCATCCTGCCGACGGCGGCCTTCGCGATGCCGGTGTGCGCCCTCATCCTCACCGGCGTGATGCGCGACATCACCCCGGAGCTGTACGAGGCGATGACGATGGACGGCGCCACCCACCGCCGGGTCTTCTTCCAGCTGGTGCTGCCGCTCTCCAAGAGCGGGATCTCCACCATCGTCGTCTTCTCCGCCCTCCAGGCGTGGAACGGCTTCCTTTTCCCGCTCGTCCTGACGCAGTCCGCCGAGTCCAAGGTCATCACCATGGGGCTCTACGACTTCCAGACCGAGCACGGGGTCGACATGCCGGGGATGCTCGCGGCTGTCGTGCTGTCCATGCTTCCCATCCTGCTCGTATATCTGTTCGCCCGGCGAGCCCTGGTCCAGGGGCTGATGGGAGTCGGAGGAAAGTGACCGACCACGTGTCCGTACAGACCGAACCGGCCGAGGAGGTGACGCTCCCGTCGTGGCGGGACGCGTCCCGCACTCCGGCCGAGCGTGCCGACGCCCTGCTCCAGGAGATGACGCTGGAGGAGAAGATCGCCCAGCTCTTCGGAGTGTGGGTGGGCGCCTCCGACGAAGGGGCCGAAGTCGCCCCGCACCAGCACGACATGGAGGAGCCCCCGCCGCTGGCCGACCTGCTGCCCGAGGGACTGGGCCAGCTCACCCGGCCGTTCGGCACGGTCCCGGTCGACCCCGCGCTCGGCGCGCTCTCGCTGCTGCGTACCCAGACCGCGATCACCACCGCCAACCGCTTCGGCATCCCGGCCGTGGCCCACGAGGAGTGCCTCGCGGGATTCGCCGCCTACGGAGCGACCGCGTACCCCGTACCGCTCTCCTGGGGCGCGACCTTCGACCCGGCTCTCATCACCGACATGGCGGGGGCGATCGGCCGCGACATGCGCTCGGTCGGCGTCCACCAGGGCCTCGCCCCCGTGCTCGACGTGGTGCGCGACGCCCGCTGGGGCCGCGTGGAGGAGACCATCGGCGAGGACCCGTACCTCGTCGGCACGATCGCCACGGCCTACGTCAAGGGCCTGGAGCAGGCCGGCATCGTCGCCACCCTCAAACACTTCGCCGGGTACTCCGCCTCCCGCGCGGGCCGCAACCTGGCGCCGGTCGGCATGGGCTCGCGCGAGCGCGCCGACGTCATCCTGCCGCCGTTCGAGATGGCCGTGCGCGAGAGCGGTGTCCGCTCGGTGATGCACGCCTACACCGACACCGACGGCGTCCCGTCCGCCGCGGACAGGGAACTGCTGACCGGACTGCTCAGGGATGTCTGGGGCTTCGAAGGCACCGTGGTCGCCGACTACTTCGGCATCGCCTTCCTCAAGACCCTGCACGGTGTGGTCGAGTCCTTCGGGGAAGCGGCCGTCGCCGCGCTCCTCGCCGGCGTCGACGTGGAGCTGCCGACCGTCAACACGTTCGGTGAGCCGCTGCGTGCCGCCGTCGCCGAGGGCCTCATCGAAGAGGCCGACATCGACCGCGCCGCCCGCCGGGTCCTCGTGCAGAAGGCGCAGCTCGGCCTCCTGGACGCCGGCTGGAGCCCGGTGCCCGACGCGCTCTCCGGGGCCGAACTCGCCCCGGAGACGCTGCGCGGCACGGTGGTCCTGGACAGCGACGCCAACCGCGCTCTGGCCCGCCGGATCGCGGAGCGGGCCATCGTGCTGCTCCGCAACGACGGCATCCTGCCGCTCAAGGGCGAGAAGGCCCCCGCGCGGATCGCGCTGATCGGCCCCAACGCCGACCTGCCCACCGCCGTGCTCGGCTGCTACTCCTTCCCCGTGCACGTCGGCAGCCAGCACCCACACCTGCCCGTCGGCGTCGAACTGCCCACCCTGCGCGAGGCGTTGGTGGCGGAGTTCCCCGGCAGCGAGATCGTCACCGTGGCCGGCTGCGGCATCGACGACGACAGCACGGACGGATTCCGCCAAGCACTGGCCGCCGCCCGCGACGCGGACGTCGTCATCACCGCCCTGGGCGACCGGGCCGGCCTCTTCGGCCGGGGCACCAGCGGCGAGGGCTGCGACGCCGGCTCCCTCACCCTGCCGGGCGTCCAGCAGCAGTTGCTGGACGCGCTCCTGGACACCGGTACCCCCGTCGTCGTCACGCTGCTGGCGGGCCGTCCGTACGCGCTCGGCCGCGCGGTGGACGAGGCCGCGGCCGTCGTGCAGACCTTCTTCCCGGGCGAGGAGGGCACCCACGCGCTCGCCTCGGTGCTGAGCGGCGGGGTCGCCCCCTCCGGACGGCTCCCCGTCAGCGTGCCGAGGAAGCCGGACGCGCAGCCGTCGACGTATCTCGCGGCCCGCCTGGGTCACGCGAACGAGGTCTCCAACATCGACCCGACGCCCGCGTTCGGTTTCGGCCACGGGCTCACGTACACGACGTTCGAGTGGTCCGGCCTCGCCGTCGCGGCGGCGGAGATCCCCACCGACGGTCTGGCCGAACTGGAGTGCACGGTACGGAACACGGGTGACCGCGACGGCGTCGAGGTCGTCCAGCTCTACCTGCACGACCCGGTCGCCTCGGTCGTCCAGCCGGTGCAGCGGCTGGCCGGTTACGTACGGGTCGAGCTGGCCGCCGGAGAGGCGGTCAGGGTGCGCGTCGGCGTCCCCGCCGACCTCGCCTCCTTCACGGGCCGCGACGGCGTGCGCGTGGTGGAGCCGGGCGCGCTGGAGCTGCGGCTCAGCGCCTCCAGCACGGACCCGCGCCTCACCGCCGAGGTGAGGCTCACCGGTCCGGCGCGGCAGGTGGACCACACCCGCCGACTGCACGCCGAGTTCCAGGTGGAGACGGTCGAGGGCCTCTGACGCCCTCGCCTCTCCGTCGGCGCGTGCAGGAGCCCGGCCCCCGTCCGAGGGGGCCGGGCTCCGTCATGTCCGAGGTCCGTCGTCCAGAACGCACGGTCGCCCCCGGGCGGCGGCGCCACTCAGGGGCGGGTGGCAGGAGCGGAGCCACGCGCTCCCACGGGCGTCCGGGACTAGATCGGCACGCGCCCGCCAGGAATCGCGGGACAGCCCATGGGCGCAAGATCCACGCGCGGCTCATGCCGACGGCCGGAAAATCGGTGGCCGCTCAGGTGACGGAAGGATTGACTGACCGTTGTGAACCTGGCATGCGCGGCCGAGCGGCTCGGGTTGGGACAGGTGCTGGAAGCACCGCTGCTACTCAAGGATGACGAGCAGGGCCCGGTGTGGAAGGCCGTTACCGACTCCGGCTCGTGGGTGGTGAAGCTCAACCGGCCTTGGGGTGACTTCTGGCTGTCCATGGCCGCTCAGGCCGGGGCACTCGAAGTCGCCGCGGGGGAGACCGGTGTCGCGATGCCCGAGCCGCAGTCGACGGCTCTGGCCGAAGCGGGTCTGTGGCGACCGGTCGGGGACGGTGTCTACGCCCGCGCGGTACGTTTCGTAGAGGGCTCGCATCCGACCGCGCCGACGTCCGAAGCGTTGGCGGCGTGGGCCGGCGGGCTCGTCGCCGACCTCGCCCGGTGCGCGATTCCGGCCGATCCGGCCGTCGACGGCGACTACAGGTCCTACTCCCGGGGGGAGTGGGAGGAATGGCTGGCTCAGGTCGAACGCCTTGAGATCCTCAGCGCCGAGCAGGTTCGCTCCCTCAGGCTGTCGGTGGAACACGCCCGGGCCATGGTCGAGGATCAGCGGGATTCGTGGCGGTCGAAGTTGGTCATGCACCGCGACATCCGGCACCAGAACATTCTGACCGGCTCCGGTGGTCCGGTGCTGTTGGACTTCGACGCCGCGGGGGCGCAGGAGCCGTGGTGGGAGCTTGTCGTCACCGCTTTCGGTCTTGCCGGCTTAGGCCGTGGGCCGGAAGTGCCCGAGCGCCGCATCGTCGAAGCGTGTCTCTCCGGGTATGCCGCTGCGGGAGGGGCGGTCGGGGCGGTCGACGAGTCCGCGTTCACCGGCTTGTTCGCCGGACACGTCGGAACGGCGGCCTGGCAGCTGTGGATGGCCTGCGGCCACCGGGGCGGGAGTCCGGAGTACCGGGCCGGCTTCGCCCGGGCACTCGGAGAGTCGGTGGAGGCGATGGCCGTGATGCGCGAGGCCATGCGCGTCTGGGCGACTTGGCTCGCCGCGTAGGCGCAGAACGGCGGACGCGGCGCCGCCGGCAGCCGATCCCATGGAGAGGTGCCAGAGGTGCCCCAGCAGGTGAACCCGGTGCCGAGTTGACGGGGCAGCCCCCGTTCCGGAGCGGAGATTCGTCCGTTCCCGCCCGGACGGCCCAGTCTCCGCTCCGGAACGATCAGCAGGGGAACGCCTCGGCCGGCGTGAGCCGAGCCTCGCCGTCGGCCACCTCGTGCGCCGCCGCCCGACGACCGGCTCCGCCCACGCGAAGATGCCCGGTCGCCCCCTCTGGAACGGGCGACCGGGCATCCGCGCGTGGGCCTCACGGCCGATTCGGGGACGGACGTGCGGCGGTGCTCAGGACGCGGTGCAGACGCTCACGGTGGGGGCGGCGGTGTTGCCGTTCGCCTGCACGGTGAAGCCGAAACTGGTCGAAGCTCCGGCCGCCAGGCTGCCGTTGTAGCTCGGCGTGATCGTCATGACCTTGCCGGTGCTGTCCCAGGCGGTGGTGCCGTTCCAGACCCCGGTGGTCGTCTGGTTGGCGCCGAGGGTCACCTTGACGCTCCAGCCGGTGATCGCGGCGGAACCCGCCTTGATGGTCACCTGACCGTTGAAGCCGCCCTGCCAGGTCTGCGTCGCCGTGTAGGTGGCGGTGCAGGTCTTCGTACCGGTGCCGGGGTCCGTGCCGCCGCCCGTGCCGGGGTCGGTGCCGCCGCCGGAGGAGCTCCCGCCGAGGGCCGTCAGGACCGCGGTGTAGGCGGCCTTCTTGCCGTAGTTGTCGTCGAAGAGCAGCGGGGTGCCGCTGGCCCGCCACGAGTACTTGTCCGGGATGCCCCAGACGGTCATCCCGGTGCAGCGGGTCACGGCGAGGCACGCCTTGACGACGTTGCCATAGTTGGTGGCCTGGGCGCTGCCGGAGCCCTCGATGTCCAGCTCGGTGATCTGCACGTCGACGCCGAGGTCGGCGAAGCGCTGGAGGTTGGCCTGGTAGTCCGACGGGACGGGCGAGTTGCTGTTGAAGTGGCTCTGGAAGCCCACGCAGTCGATCGGGACGCCCCGCGCCTTGAAGTCCTTCACCATGTTGTAGACGGCGGTGGACTTCGCGTTCACGCCGTCGGTGTTGTAGTCGTTGTAGCAGAGCTTCGCGGCGGGATCGACGCTGCGGGCGGTCGTGAACGCCTCCTCGATGAAGCCGTTGCCCAGCTTGTCCTGGAAGGGCGAGGAGCGCCGCGCGCCGCTGCTGCCGTCCTGGAACGCCTCGTTGACCACGTCCCAGGCGTAGATCTTGCCCTTGTAGTGGGTCATCACCTGGGTGATGTGGTTGTTCATGGCGGTGCGCAGGTCGGTGGCGGCGAGTCCGCTCACCCAGCTCGGCAGCTGGGAGTGCCAGACCAGCGTGTGGCCCCGGACCTTCATGTTCTTGCTCTGGGCGTGGCTGACGATCTGGTCGGCGTTGGAGAAGTTGAAGGTGTTGCGGGTGCCCTCGACGGCGTCCCACTTCATCTCGTTCTCCGGCGTCACCGCGTTGAACTCGGTGTCGAGCGTGGTCGCGTACCCCGATTCGCCGAGGTGGTTGGCGGCGACGGCCGTCCCGAAGTAGCGGCCGGAGCCGGCGGCCGCGGCGCCGAGTGTGCTTCCGGGAAGCGCTCCACGTCGAGGAAGTCGGCGGAGCGCAGGTGCTTGTCGCGCATGCCGTTGCCGGTGTCGATGCTCGCCGCGTCGATGACGGCGTCCACCCGGGACCGGGCGATGTCCTCGTCGATCACGATCCGGCCGCTGAACTCGGTGAACCGGCCGCGCACGCTGGAGATGCCCAGGTGCTGGGCGGAGGCGGCCACCGAGCTGTGCGCGGGGTCGAGCGACCAGTCGCCGGGCGGGGGGAGTTCCACGCCGCCCTGGCGGGCCAGGACCACGGTGCCGGCCTCGATCCGGCCGCCGGCCGTGACGAGGGCGGTGGAGGCGGCGGGCGCGTAGCCGACGGCGGTCACGATCACCGTGTACGCACCGGCGGGCAGCGGCTCTTCCGTGCGGGTCGCGCCGTCCTCGTCGGCCGTGGCGCGCAGTATCTGGGTGCCGGTCATGTCGGTGACCGTGACGATCGCGTGCTGGACCGCCCAGCCGTCCCGCGTCCGTACCTGTGCGCGAAGTCCCATGACGTTCTCTTTCCTTGTTCACTGACGTGACGACTCGGGATACGAGTCGGGCCCCGGGGGCGGGGCGGCAGGCCGTCCCCTGCCTGCCGCACGCGCCACCGGGGCCCATTTCCACCGGCCGGGACAGACTCTCCGCTGAAAGTACTGTCCCGCCAGGGGGCTTATCGCTCGATCACTCGCCGGGGTGGGCGAGTTCGATGTCGTGTCCGTCGACCCCGTGACCGGTGACGGCCACGGTGCTGGCCACCGGCGGGTAGCCGGTCGCGACGACGGAGTACTCACCGGCGTCCAGATCGGTGAAGGCGTACGCGCCGTCCGCACCGGTCGTGGAGGTGGCGACGACATTGCCCGCGGCGTCGATCAGGGTGACGCGGGCGTCCGCGAGGGCACCGCCGGCGGAACCGGCGCGCACCACGCCCTGGACGAGGGCGCCGGCCTGCAGTGCGGCCTCGACCCGGGTGACACCCGTGCCGGCGATCTCCACCGGAAGGGCCAGCGGGCGGTGACCGGCGGCGTTCACCGCGAGCGTCACGGTGCCGGGGACCAGCTCGCCGAAGGCGAAGTCACCACTCTCGCCGGAGGTGCCGGTGGCGAGAACGTCACCGCGCACGTCGGTCACGATGACCATGGCGCCCTGGACCGGGGTACCGGCCTCGGCGGCCCGGACCGTACCGGCCAGTCCGCTGGTGCCGGACAGCAGGATGTCGTAGGCCAGCGGCTCGTCGCCGACGACCACCGTGGACGCCTGCGGCTGGCAGCCGTCGGCGGAGGCGATCAGCACGTAACTGCCGGTGCCGGGTGCGTCGAGGACGTACGAACCGTCCGCCTGCGCCACCGAGCGGCCCAGCTGACGACCGCCGAGCGAGATCAGCGTGACGGCGGCCTGGGCGACGGGAGCGCCGTCCGCGCCGCGCACCACACCGCGCACCGGGGTGCCCTGGATGGTGAGGGTGTCGGCCGAGGTGGCCGCGGGTGCCTGGAGCGTGGCGGTGGCCGGGGACGTGAGGGTCACCGGGGCGGCGGCTGCCGGGGAGGCGGCGACCGCTTCGGCGGCGATCTCCTCGGCCGGGGCCGCGGCGGTCTCGGAGCCGGTGTTCGTCCGGAGCGCGACTTCCTTGATGAAGATCGCGAACAGGAAGGCGAGCAGGGCGCACGGGGCGGCGAACAGGAAGACGTCGCCGACACCGTGGCCGTACGCGGACTCGACGACCGCACGCACCGGGGCGGGCAGCGTGGCCAGGTCCGGGATACCGCCGCCGGTCCCGCCGGCGCTCTTGACCCCGAGGTCCGAGAGGCCGTCCGACACGTAGTGGGTGACGCGGTTGGCCATGACGGCACCGAGCGCCGAGACGCCGATGGCGCCACCGAGCGAACGGAAGAACGTGACCACGGAGCTGGCCGCACCGAGGTCCTGGGGCGCGACCTGGTTCTGCGCGGCGAGGACCAGGTTCTGCATCATCATGCCGACGCCGGCACCGACGAGGAACATGAAGATCGCGACGTGCCAGTACGTCGTGTCGTACCGGATCGTGCCCAGCAGGCCGAGACCCGCGGTGACCAGGACGCCACCGGAGACCAGCCATGCCTTCCAGCGGCCGGTCTTGGTGATGACCTGGCCGGAGATGGTCGACGAGAGGAAGAGACCCGCGATCATCGGGATCGTCATGACGCCGGACATCGTCGGCGACTTGCCGCGGGCCAGCTGGAAGTACTGGCTGAAGAAGACGGTGCCCGCGAACATCGCGACACCGACGAAGAGCGAGGCCACCGAGGCGAGGGTGATCGTCCGGTTGCGGAAGAGCCGCAGCGGGATGATCGGCTCGCGGGCCTTCGACTCGGTGAAGACGAACGCGCCGATGAGGGCCACGACGCCGAGCAGCATCACGACGGTCTGCCAGGAGCCCCAGGCGTACTTGTCGCCCGCGAAGGTCACCCAGAGCAGCAGCAGCGAGACGCCCGCGCTGATGAAGAACGCGCCGGTCCAGTCGACCTTGACGTCACGCTTGACGACCGGGAGCTTCAGGGTCTTCTGGAGCACGAAGAGGGCGATGATCGCGAACGGCACACCCACGTAGAAGCACCAGCGCCAGCCCATCCAGCTGGTGTCGGTGATGACGCCGCCGAGCAGCGGGCCGCCGACGGTGGCGACGGCGAAGACCGCGCCGAGGTAACCGCTGTACCGGCCGCGCTCGCGCGGCGAGATCATCGCGGCGAGCACGACCTGCGCCAGGGCGGAGAGACCGCCGACGCCGATGCCCTGCACGACTCGGAAGACGATCAGCATGCCGGAGCTGGTCGACAGACCGGCGGCGCAGGAGCCCAGCACGTAGATGATCAGGGCTATCTGGACCAGCAGCTTCTTGCTGAAGAGGTCCGAGAGCTTGCCCCAGATCGGGGTGGTCGCGGTCATCGCCAGCAGGGAGGCCGTGACGACCCAGGTGTAGGCGCTCTGACCTCCGCCGAGGTCGGAGATGATGTGGGGGAGAGCGTTGGAGACAACCGTCGACGACAGGATCGCGACGAACATGCCGAGCAGCAGCCCGGTCAGGGCCTCCATGATCTGCCGGTGTGTCATCGGCGCGCCGTCGGGAGCTTCGGAGCCCCCGTGCTTGGCGTGGCCGCCCCGCACACCGGTCGGTGTGGTCGTAGCCATGAATGTCCTTTGCTTTGCTTCTGTTACAGAGGTGTACGGGTTTCCGTCAGGTCACCGTCGACCGGAACGAGCCCTTCAGGGGCTACTGGTCCGGGTCGGAGACCTTCGGGAGAGTCGGCCCGGTGAGCCGCGCGCGACAGTCGTCGGTGTGCCGTCCGGGGGTGCACGCACTGGGGGTGCGGGCGGCGAAGCTGCCGCAGAGCCGTGCCAGCAAGGTGATGAGTTGTCCGACTTCGTCGTCGGACCAGTCCGCGAGGTTGTGTGCGAACACTTCCGTGCTGCGGCGACTGAGGTCGACGAGCACGTCGTGTCCCGAGGGAGTCAGCCGCAAGATGCGTGACCGCTTGTCCGAGGGGTCCGGAAACCGCTCTATCCAGCCGCGTTCCGCCACGTGGGCGACGTGCCGGCTGGTCACGGACATGTCCACGGAGAGCAGCTCGGCGAGCCGGCTGATGCGCATCTCGCCGTGCTGGGCGAGAAGTGTGAGCACCGCCGCGGAGCCGCCCGGGCAGTCGGAGGGCAGTGCGCGGGCGAGGCCGCGTTTCACGACGCCCACCGCGCTGAGGTGCCGGGCCAGTTCTTCGTACTGACTCCGTGCGGCCACGGGGCACCCCCAGACTTCTGCTCTGCATCTTGTTGCTTAGGGCAACCATAGAAGCCGTTGGTTGCTGCAGGCAAACTAAATGGGGCTTGCATAAGTAAAGGAACCCAAAAGGCTCCGTAGGCTGCCGGTCAAAGCCCCAGCGTGTGGCCCCGGTGAGTCACCTGTGTGTCTCACACCACAGGGTGAGGCCCCCTGTGTACTCATGTTGACGACGCGCGGTGTTGTGGAGATGAGGGGAATGTCCGTACGAACCGTCGCTCGCGCGTCCCCCAGGGGTTGGGCGGAAGGCCCGAGTTCGCTAGGGTCCTGGCCCATGGCACACAACCCCCACGCCCCTCAGCAGGGCCCCGCGGGCAATGACGACCCGGCAGGCAGCACGCAGATGTTCCGCGCCTTCGTCGACGACGGAGAGCCGGTGCGCCGGCCGCAGCAGGCCGCCCCGTCCGGCGGCCCGAAGACCGGCGTGATCGTGGCCGTCGTCGCGGTCGTCGTCGTTCTCGCCGCGGTCGCCTGGCTCGCGCTCGGCTGACCCCGCACCGTCCGACCACGCGGCGGCCCCCGTTCCCACGGGGGCCGTCGACGCGTTTACGGGCAGCGAGAGGCGCGTGCGGGGCGTGTCCCGCACGGGTGCGGGCGCCCGGCGCCCGGGCCGCGGAGGCGGACCGGCCGGACGCGCAGGACCGGCCGGACGCGTCGGGGTGCGACCCAGGGGCGTCCGGGCGTGGCCCGGGCACGGGGGTGCCGCCGGGGCGTGCGAGCACGTCCTCCGGCGGCCGGTGACCGTCAGTCGGTGATGAGCCCCTCGCGCAGCTGCGCGAGCGTGCGGGTCAGCAGGCGCGAGACGTGCATCTGCGAGATGCCGACCTCCTCGCCGATCTGCGACTGGGTCATGTTGGCGAAGAACCGCAGCATGATGATCTGCCGCTCGCGGGGAGCGAGCTTGGCCAGCAGCGGCTTCAGGGACTCGCGGTACTCGACCCCCTCCAGCGCGGTGTCCTCGTACCCCAGGCGGTCCGCGAGGGAGCCCTCGCCGCCGTCGTCCTCGGGGGACGGGGAGTCGAGGGAGGAAGCGGTGTAGGCGTTGCCGACGGCGAGCCCGTCGACGACGTCCTCCTCCGAGACACCGAGCGCCTTGGCCAGCTCCGGAACGGTCGGCGAGCGGTCGAGCCGCTGCGCCAGTTCGTCGCTGGTCTTGGTGAGCGCCAGACGCAGCTCCTGGAGCCGGCGGGGGACCCGCACGGACCACGAGGTGTCACGGAAGAACCGCTTGATCTCGCCCACGACCGTAGGCATGGCGAACGTCGGGAACTCCACCCCCCGCTCGCAGTCGAACCGGTCGATCGCCTTGATCAGGCCGATGGTGCCGACCTGGACGATGTCTTCCATCGGTTCGTTGCGGCTGCGGAAGCGCGCTGCCGCGTACCGCACCAGCGGGAGGTTGAGCTCGATGAGTGTGTCGCGTACGTAGGCCCGCTCCGGGCTGTCCGTTCCCTCGGGACCGAGTGCGGCGAGCCGCAGGAACAGGGAGCGGGACAGCGTACGGGTGTCGATGGCTTCCGACGAGCTGGTGAGCACGGCAGGCGCGGGCGCGCTCTTCGTGAGCGTGAGCACCTTCGAGCTGCCCTGGTCTACGGACATGCCACCCCCTTGAGGTCGCGGACGGTCGCGGTGGCCGCGACCATCGGAGGAACGCAGCCTCCACCTGAATACCGGAGGGGAGGCTGCGGCAAACGCGGTTCCAGCAGAATGTCACATGTCGGCAACACGCTGTAGTGACATGTCGATAAGTCAGCGCCGCGTATGCGCAGGAAGCAAGGGGTGCGAGGGGTGTGGGGCGCCGGAAAACCGCTCGGAGACGTTCTACCCGTTCCGGTTATGCCTCGATCCTGTTTGCGGATCGCAGTCGGGCGAAACTTCTGGCCAAAAGTCTTGACACGTGCATCTGGGAGACGCCCAGTTCGGCACTGATCTGGGACTGTGTCAGGTTGCTGTAGTAGCGCAGCAGCAGAATCCGCTGCTCCCGTTCGGGCAGCTGTACGAGCAGATGCCGTACGAGATCGCGGTGTTCGACGCCGGCGAGCGCCGGGTCCTCGTACCCGAGGCGGTCGAGCAGACCGGGCAGCCCGTCGCCCTCCTGGGCCGCTTCCAGCGAGGTCGCGTGGTAGGACCGGCCGGCCTCGATGCAGGCCAGTACCTCGTCCTCGGAGATCCGCAGCCGCTCGGCGATCTCGGCGGTGGTGGGGGAGCGTCCGTGGGCCGTCGTGAGGTCCTCGGTCGCCCCGGTGACCTGCACCCAGAGTTCGTGCAGCCGGCGGGGCACGTGGACGGTGCGGACGTTGTCGCGGAAGTACCGCTTGATCTCGCCGACCACGGTCGGCATCGCGAACGTGGGGAACTGGACACCGCGTTCGGGGTCGAAGCGGTCGATCGCGTTGATCAGGCCGATGGTGCCGACCTGGACGACGTCCTCCATCGGCTCGTTGCGGCTGCGGAAGCGCGCCGCCGCGTAGCGCACCAGCGGCAGGTTCGCCTCGATCAGCGCGGCCCGCACCCTGCGGTGTTCGGCCGTACCGACGTCGAGGTCCTTGAGCTGGCCGAAGAGCAGCTGGGTGAGCGCCCTGGTGTCGGCACCCCGGGTTCTCGCCGGGGGCGCCGAAGGGTCGGGCGTCTCGGTCTGGATGTCGTCGGACAGCTCGGTCCGGTCCTTCTGGACGGTCTGGGGAGGCACTTGAGGCGCTGCACTGGCCGGCACGGTGACGCCACCCCTTCACGGTAACGCTTCATGATCACGCTTCATGGTCGAACTGCACGGTCGACTGACGGTCAACGTGACGGACAACTGCGGTCAATTCATCCATCAAAAGCGGTCATAGCATCACAAGACATGTCCACTGTGTGCAAGCACCGTATATAGCCGTGTTGGAGTCAAACGGGTTTAAAAACCATCAAAAGCCCCACACCTGAGAGGTGAGGGGCTTCGGGCGACGCCCGGCGGCTGAAGTGACCGCGCCCGCCGGGGCGCCCGCACGAAGGCTGGAGGCTGCCCCGGTCGAGCCGCCAGCCGTGGACGCGGTCCGGGGCATCGGGGGTCGTGGTGCGCAGGACGACTCCTCCGGGGGC
>NZ_JBSFVR010000006.1:0-63522 GCF_053592415.1 Streptomyces sp. NPDC002690
TCGACGTGCACCGCCTTGTCCGCACCCATCGACAACGCCTTGCGCAACGCGTCCTTCGCGTCCTCCGGACCCACCGTCACCACGGTGACCTCCGCCTCGTCCGCCGCGTCCGCGATCTGCAACGCCTGCTCGACCGCGTACTCGTCCAGCTCCGACAACAGACCGTCCACATCCTCACGGTCCACCGTCAGGTCATCGGCGAACCCCCGGTCACCGGTCGCGTCGGGCACGTACTTCACACAGACAACGATCCTCAAGCTCACGCCGGCTCTCCTACCTGGTGGTGGTTCGTAGTGTCGAGATTATGGCACTCAGTACCCTCTGTAAAGGTACGCAGTGCCAGATCGACGTGTCCGGTGCTACGTTGCGCGGCATGACCGATGCGCGCAGACCAGCGAAGAAGGCTCCCATGCGGGAGGGGCTCGCCGAGGCGGCGTTCGAGCTCTTCGTGGAGAAGGGCTTCGAACGGACCACGGTGGACGACATCGTGGCGCGCGCCGGGGTCGGACGCCGCTCGTTTTTTCGCTACTTCCCGTCGAAGGAGGACGTGGTCTTCCCGGACCACGAGAGCTGTCTCGCGGAGACGACGGCCTTCCTCGCCGCTGCCGAGGCCTCGGAGATCGCGGAGGGCAGGGACGCCCCCGACCCCATCGGCACGGTCTGCGACGCGGCACGGATCGTGCTGGGCATGTATGCGGCGAAGCCCGAATTCTCGGTCCAGCGCTACCGGTTGACCCGTGAGGTGCCGGGGCTGCGGAGCTATGAACTCTCCGTCGTACGGCGGTACGAGCGCACCTTCGCGGGGTACCTCCGGCACGCCTACCGTGACCTGCCGGACGGCGTGCTGCGGGCGGAGGTGGCCGCCGCCTCGGTCGCGGCGGCGCACAACAACGGCCTCCGCCTCTGGCTGCGTTCGGGCGGTGAAGGGGATGCCTGGGCGGCCGTCGACAACGCCCTCGACGTGGTGCGCGAGTTGTGGTCCACCCGGGCCGGATCCGTGGGGCTCGCCGTGCAGGACCTGCGCGGCGCGGACGGGCCGGAGGGTGCGGCGGAGGGGGCCGCGCGGGACGTGATCGTCATGGTCGCGCAGCGCGGAACCCCGATGTGGAGGGTCGTTCAGCAGATCGAAGCGGCCGTGGGGCAGGACTGAACGCAACAATCGGCACTCAGTGTCTTTACGGCTAGGCACTGAGTGCCATATGGTGCGGACGCGCCGCCGCTGCCGAGACGCGGCGCGTCCGAGCCGAGCGCAGGGGGTCCCGACATGTTCCCGTCAGCAAGTGGCACCGTGCACAAGGTGGCCGAAGAAGCCGGGCTGCCCTATCAGCGTTGCCGCTGGTGCGGTACGGCCTCCTTCCGGAGGCTGCTCTGCCCGATCTGCGCGTCGAGCGACTTCACCCCGGAGCGCAGCTCCGGAGACGGAGTCGTCGTGCGGACCGCGGTCGTCCACCGCTACACCGAAGATGCCCGCAACGAATCCCTGGTCAGATTCCCGGAAGGGTTCGTCTTCCGCTGCCAGGTCGTGGGGGCCGCCCCGCATCTGGTGGAGGTGGGCGCCCGGGTGCGCCCGCTCCCGGCCGAGGAGCCGGAGGCGGGCGACGTGATCCTCGAACTCTGCCAGCCGCCCGCCCACCGGGACTGGTACTGACCACGACCGGCGAGCGGGTGCCGGTCCCGACCGGCCCGAGATGGCAAGGGCGGTGCGGGGGCGGTCCCGACCGGCCCGGGAAGGCGAGGGCGGCGCGGGGGCGGTTTCGGGGCGAACGGGAGCCTCAGCCGAGCCTCTTGATCATTTCAGCGGCCAACGGCGCCGACGAAGCCGGATTCTGACCGGTGATCAGGTTTCGGTCGGTGATCACGTACGGCGCCCACGGGTCGCTCTCCTGGAAGTCCGCGCCCAGCTCCACCAGCCTGTCCTGGAGCAGCCAGCGCGCCTTGTCCGCGAAGCCCGCCTGGGTCTCCTCCGCGTTGGTGAACCCGGTCAGCCGGTACCCCGCGAAGGTGGGGGAGCCGTCCGGGCGCTTCGCGGCGAGCAGGGCGGCCGGGGCGTGGCACACCACTCCCAGCGGCCTGCCCGAATCCAGGGCGCGGGTCAGCAGATCTCCGGACACCGGGTCGACGGCGAGGTCCTCCATGGGCCCGTGGCCGCCGGGGTAGAACACCGCGTCGTACTCCTCCAGCCGGACGTCGTCCAGGGCCAGCGGCGTGCGCAGTTCGTCCATGCCGTCCAGCGTCGCGGCGATCCGGTCGGCGTTCTCCTGGCCGCCGTTGACGTCCGGCGCCAGACTTCCCCGGTCCACCGTGGGCTCGACCCCGCCCGGCGTGGCGACGACGACCTCGTGGCCCGCCGCCTTGAACGCCTCGTACGGGGCGACGGCCTCCTCGGCCCAGAAGCCGGTGGGGTGCTTGCTGCCGTCCGCCAGGGTCCAGTGGTCCGCGCCGGTCACCACAAACAGGATCTTCGCCATGTCGCACATCTCCGGGGTCGTGGGGGTCGTGGAACGTGTCGACGGTATGCCGACCTGTCGACCGTAGGACGGACCTACCCGGTGATGCCAACCGGCCGGGGCCGGAAGGCGAGCCCGATCCCCGGCCGAGGGCTCCCGGCGCCCGGGCCGCGCACCGGCTGCCGGGGTCCGCGGGCCCCCGGGAATTCCCTTGCCCGCCATGCCCCGGCGGTGACAAGCTGATGCGGATCTCGCTACGGAGAGCGTTCCTTCCGGGTCTCCCGTACGCGCACGAACGGAACATGAAGGAGTGAGCCTGTGCCCGCGGCGACCACAGCGGCCGTCGTCGGTCCCCGCCGGTAGCCCCAGCGGCACCGGCCGGTACCACGCCCCGTCCGACGGCGGCCCCACGAGGCGGTGCCCAGGCACCGTCCGCTTCTCCCTGCCGGGAGAGCCATCAGCTCGCGTGTCTCCGCCGGTCCTGTCACGGTCCGTGGGAGCCACGCTTCCTCCTGTCACTTTCGTGAGGTCGACATCATCGTGGACACCGACGTCCAGAGCTTTGCCGTCGCCAACCTCCAGCGCCGTCCCGACGTCGTGGAGACCGGCGGATTCGTAGCGGGATTCGATCCCGCCACGGACAGCCCATTCATCAACTACGCCACCCCACTGCCCGGTGTCCGGCCGACGGGCGCCGACGTGGACTCCCTGATCGAAGCCTTCCGCACACGCGGGCTGCTGCCGCGCCTGGAGTACGCGCCGGACGCCGCCCCGGCCGTGGAGGCGGCGCTGCGGAGCGCCGGCTTCACGGCCGAGGAAACGCATTCCTACCTGGTCTGCACCCCCGCCACCCTGATCCTGCCGCCGTCCGGTGGCGGGGTCGGCAAGGACGGCGGGGGCGGCGAGAACCCGGCCCCCCTCGTGCGGATCCCGGCCTCGGAAGAGGAGTACGCGGCCGTTGACGCCGCCCTCTCCGAGTCCTTCGAGGGGGTCCACGCATCCTCCGCGCAGGGCGTGACCCGCCTGCGGAACCTCCAGGAGAACGGCGGCGCGGTCCGCTTCGTGGCGGCGCCCGACGGGACCTGCGCGGGCGCCGCCTCCTGCTCCGCGCCCGCCGTGGGCACGGCGGAACTCGCCGGGGTCGGCACCCGCCCCGCCTTCCGGGGCCGGGGCATCGCCGGCGCGGTCACCGCCGCGCTGACCGGGACCATGTTCGACCGGGGCGCCGACTCGGTCTGGCTGGAGTTCTCCGGTGAGGGCTCACGCCGTGTGTACGAGCGGATCGGCTACAGCCCGCAGGGCACCCGGCTGTACATGAGGCTCGAAGCCTGACCGCCCCGGGCGGGGCGACCCCTCCCGCAGGGGCCGCCCCGCCCGGAACCGGTGGTTTCACGGCCCGGAAACCCGTCCGCCCTCGGGGGTTCGGCCGGACCGTGCTTAGCTGGAGACATGATCGATGATTTTCTCGCCGAATACGCAACGAACACCCAGGACGCCGCCGGCGCCGGGAGCATCGGGCAGGTGGCGGTGGTCGAGGAGGCGGTACGCGCGGCGGTGGCCGCCGAGATCACGCCCCGCCACCGCAAGCTCGCCGCCGACGACATCATCGAGAAGAACGGGCCGCACGACCTCGTCACCAGCGCCGACCGCGAGGCGGAGAAGTACCTCACCGCCGCGCTGAGCCGCATCCTGCCGGGATCGGTGGTGGTCGGCGAGGAGGCCGTGCACGCCGACCCCGCCGTGTACGGCGCGCTGTCCGGGGACGCGCCGGTGTGGATCGTGGACCCCGTGGACGGCACCCGCCAGTTCGTCCGCGGCGAGGCCGGATTCTGCACCCTCGTCGCACTCGCCCACCACGGTGAACTCATCGCCTCGTGGACGTACGCCCCCGTGCTCCAGCAGATGGCCGTCGCCGTACGCGGCAGGGGCGCCACGCTCAACGGGAAGCCGCTCAGGTCCGGCTCGCCCGAGCCCGGCGCCGTACTGAGGGTCGCCATGTCCCACCCCGACTTCACCACCGAGGAACAGAAGCGCGCCCTGCTCGGTCTGCGGACCGAGGGGATCGAGGCGCGCGCCTGCGGTTCGGCCGGGCTCGAATACCTGGCCGTCGCCCGTGGCGACCTCGACGGGCTCGCCTTCAACTGGGAGTTCGCCTGGGACCACGCGGCGGGGCTGCTGCTGGTCGCCGAGGCCGGCGGCTCCCACGCCACCCTGTCCGGCGCGAAGTTCAGGCTGGCCGGCGACAACGACCTCCCGTTCGCGGTCGGCCGGGACGAGGCGACCGTGGCCCGCATCCGCGAGGCACTGCTCGGCGACGCCTGAGCGGCAACACCCGGGGGTGCGCCCCGGGGAGAGCCAGTCGGTGCGCCCCCGCGGGGAGTTCGGCGTGCCCACTCGGCGCCGGGCCGCAGTCCCTCACTCCCGCCCGCGCGTCAGTACCTCCCGCGCCTCGCGCACCAGCTCCCGGGCCGTGTCCACCGCCGCCGGCCCGAGGTCGCGCAGCGCCCGGGCCACCCGGTCCGCGAAGCCGGGCGGGGTCTGTGGCAGCAGCGCCGCAGCGGCCAGTGCACCCTTCTCGTTGAGGCACCAGGTGCGATGGTGTGCGTGCAGCGCCTGAGCGAGAATCCCGAACGCCCGCGACAGGCAGAGGGAGACGTGGAGCGTGTCGCCCGCAGGGGCCGACTTCGCGGCGGCGCCCACCAGGAACTCCGCCTCCCACGCCCCGTCCGCGAGGGCCCGCCGCAACGGCTCCGGATACAGCCGGACTTGTTCCTGAAGAAGCGTCAGTTCACCCATCGGGTCGGAGAGTACGCGCCCGAGCGCGACCTCTCCGGGATAGCAGGGCGACCAGAAGCCCAGCGGATGGCCCGGCTGCACTCCGACTTCGTACCGCCCCTCGCGGCAGTCGGCCCAGACCGTTTCCACCCGGTCCAGGTCCCTCAGGATCCAGTCGACCGGCACCCCGTCGACCCGCAGCCAGCCGCCCCCGTTCACCCAGGGCCCCCAACTGCCCGGCCCCTCCACCGACGCGGGCGCTCCCTGGACCTCGGAGGCGAGGGCGACCAGAGCGCCGAGATCGGGCGAACCCCGGTAGTAGAGGCCCAGATCCCAGTCCGAGTCGGGGCGGTGGGTGCCACGGGCCCGGCTGCCGCCGAGGGCCACCGCACGGATACCGGGCACGCGGACGAGCCTGTCGGCCATGGCGGCGACGGCGGACGCGGTCTTTCCCGCAGAATCGGTCATCGGAGCGGAGGGTACCCACGCGTACGCCGCCCGCGCGCGGGAATATCCTGGTTCCCCTGCCCGCCGTCCCGCGAAGGAGCCCAAGGTGTCGCCGTTGCTTGACGCAGTCGTCGTGGGGGCCGGGCCCAACGGACTGACCGCCGCCGTCGAACTGGCCCGCAGGGGCCTCGCGGTGGAGGTCTTCGAGGCGGCCGACACCGTCGGAGGCGGTGCCCGTACCCGCGAACTGACCCTCCCCGGCTACCGCCACGACCCCTGCTCCGCCGTCCACCCGCTCGGCATCGGCTCCCCGGCGTTCGCCGGAATGCCGCTCGCCGACCACGGACTGGAGTGGATCCAGCCGGAAATCGCCCTCGCCCACCCGTTCCCGGACGGTACGGCCGCCGTGCTCAACCGGTCGGTGGGGGAGACGGCCGCCTCCCTCGGTGCCCGGGACGCGGGTGCCTACCGCCGGCTCGTCGCCCCGTACCTCGGCCACTGGGAGACCCTCGCCCAGGACTTCCTGCGCACCCCGTGGCTCGGCCTCCCCCGCGACCCGTACCGCTGGGTGCGCTTCGGACTCGACGCCCTCCAGCCCGCCACGCTGCTCTCCCGGCGCTTTTGTGACGAGAAGGCCCGCGCGCTCGTCGCCGGCCTCGCCGCGCACGCCATCGCCCCCACCTCGGGGGTGGCCACCGGCGGGATCGCCCTGCTCTTCGCCCTCGCCGCGCACGCCAACGGCTGGCCGGTGCCCCGGGGCGGCTCGCAGTCGATCTCCGACGCCCTCGCCTCGTACCTGCGCAGCCAGGGCGGCACCATCCGTACCGGCATCGAGGTCAAGCGCCTGGACGAGCTGCCGCCCGCCCGCGCTTACGTCTTCGACACCTCGCCGACCTCGCTCGCCCGGATCGCCGGACTCGGCAACGCCTACCGCCACTACCGCTACGGCGCCGCCACCTTCAAGATCGACTACGCGCTCTCCGGCCCGGTCCCCTGGACGGCCGAGGAAGCCCGGCGCGCCGGGACCGTGCACATCGGACCGACCGCCCCCGAGATCGACGCCGCCCTCCGGGCCGCCGTCGACGGCCGCGACCCGAGCGTCCCGTTCCTGATCACCGCCCAGCCGAGCCTGGCCGACCCCACCCGCGCCCCCGAGGGACGCCACGTCTTCTGGGTGTACGGACACGTCCCGGCACGCTGGGAGGGTGACGCCACCGAGGTCATCGAGCGCCAGCTGGACCGTTTCGCACCCGGCTTCCGCGACCTGGTCCTCGCCCGTGCGGTCGCCGGACCGCGGGAGCTCGCCGCGCACAACGCCAACTACGTCGGGGGCGACATCGCCTGCGGTGCCTTCGCCGGACTCCAGACCGTCATCCGCCCCAAGCTCGCCCGCGTCCCCTACGCCACCGCCCACCCGGCCGTCTTCCTCTGCTCCTCGGCGACCCCGCCCGGCCCGGGCGTCCACGGCATGTCCGGCCACCACGCCGCCCGCGCGGTCTGGCGCAGCCTGCGCGCCGCACGGTGACCCCGGCAGGTCCCGCCGCGCACTGATCCCCGACAGGTCCCGTCGCGTCCGCCGCTCCGGTACGGGGGCGTGGGGGGATCTCCTCGGGCGGTGCGAAGTCGCGGACCGAACCCGATGACGGCGATACGCACGCATGTGTGCCGGCCGGGTGTGCAGACAGAGAGGGGCGGGGTGCTCCCTCGCGTTCCCGGACTCCGGCAGCCGGGAACCGGTCCACCTCCATGTCGGATTTCCGCCAGCTCCGGCCTCCCGGGTGACCGATGCTTGAAACATGCACACCGACACCGAGCGCTGCGTGCGGGCCGTCCAGTCCAAAGACGCCCGCTTCGACGGATGGTTCTTCACGGCGGTCCTGACCACCCGGATCTACTGCCGTCCCAGCTGCCCCGTCGTGCCGCCCAAGGTCGAGAACATGACCTTCTACCCCAGCGCGGCGGCCTGCCAGCAGGCGGGTTTCCGGGCCTGCAAGCGCTGCCGGCCCGACACCAGCCCCGGCTCACCGGAATGGAACGCCCGCGCCGACTCCGTCGCCCGCGCCATGCGCCTCATCCAGGACGGGGTGGTCGACCGCGAGGGCGTCCCCGGCCTCGCCTCCCGCCTCGGCTACTCCGCCCGCCAGATCGAACGCCAGCTGCTGGCCGAACTCGGAGCCGGCCCGCTCGCCCTGGCCCGCGCCCAGCGGGCCCAGACCGCGCGGGTCCTCATCGAGACGACCGCGCTGCCGATGGCCGAGGTGGCGTTCGCCGCCGGGTTCTCCTCCATCCGCACCTTCAACGAGACGGTCCGCGAGGTCTTCGCCCTCGCCCCCGGCGAACTGCGCACCCGCGCCGAACGCGGGGCCAAGGCCGCCTCGACCCCCGGCGTGATAGCGCTGCGGCTGCCGTACCGCGCCCCACTCAACCCCAGCAACCTCTTCGGCCACCTCGTCGCCACCGCCGTCCCCGGCGTGGAGGAGTGGCGCGACGGCGCCTACCGACGCACCCTCGCCCTGCCCCACGGCCACGGCATCGTGGCGCTCTCCCCGCGCCCCGACCACATCGCCTGCCGCCTCCAGCTCACCGACCCGCGCGACCTCACCCTCGCCATCAGCCGCTGCCGCCGCCTGCTCGACCTGGACGCCGACCCGGTGGCCGTGGACGGCCAGCTGCGCACCGACCCGCTGCTCGCCCCCCTGGTGGACGCCGGTCCGGGGCGGCGGGTGCCCCGGACGGTGGACGGTGCGGAGTTCGCCGTACGCGCGGTACTCGGCCAGCAGGTCTCCACCGCCGCCGCCCGCACCCACGCGGCCCGGCTGGTCACGGCGTACGGAAAGCCCGTGGAGGACTCCGAGGGCGGGCTCACCCACCTCTTCCCCACCCCGGAGGCGCTGGCCGGGCTGGACCCCGAGGCGCTCGCCCTGCCGCGCAGCCGGCGCACGACACTCACCACCCTCGTCGGAGCGCTGGCGGACGGCTCGCTGCGGCTGGACGCCGCCGACACGGACTGGGACGAGGCCCGCGCCGCGCTGACGGCGCTTCCCGGCTTCGGCCCCTGGACCGTGGAGGTGATCGCCATGAGGGCACTCGGCGACCCGGACGCCTTCTGCCCGACCGACCTCGGCATCCGGCGCGCGGCCGAGCACCTGGGGCTGCCGTCGACCCCGGCGGCGCTCACCGCGAGGGCGGCCGGATGGCGGCCCTGGCGTGCGTACGCCGTGCAGTACCTGTGGACCGTCGACGGGCACCCCATCAACCGGCTGCCCGAGTGACCCCGGCCCGAACGAGTGCCGTCACCCCCGACCTGCGAAAGAAGCACCCCATGAGCACCACCGTTCTCCCGCACACCAGGACCCACACCCTGCTCGACAGCCCCTACGGCCCGCTCACCCTCGTCGCCACCGACGGAGTCCTCAGCGCCCTGTACATGACCGAGCACCGTCACCAGCCACCGCGCGAGACGTTCGGGGAGGAGGTGGACGCCGATTCCTTCGGCGAGACGGTGCGCCAGCTGGGGGAGTACTTCGACGGGACGCGTACCGAGTTCGACCTGGCCCTGCACCTCGAAGGCACCCCGTTCCAGCGGACCGTGTGGGCCGAGCTCCAGCGGATTCCGTACGGCGAGACACTCTCCTACGGCGAGCTGGCCGGCCGGCTCGGCAAACCCGGCGCCTCCCGCGCGGTGGGCCTGGCCAACGGCCGCAACCCGGTCTCGATCATCGTCCCGTGCCACCGGGTCATCGGCGCCTCGGGGAGCCTCACCGGATACGGCGGCGGGCTCGACCGCAAGCAGCGCCTGCTGGCCTTCGAACGCGGCACGGAGAACGACACCCCGGCGCTGTTCTGAGCGAACGGCACCCCTGCCCGGTTCTACGAGCCGGAGCATGAAGGAGCCCGGTGACCGACTCGGCGGTCACCGGGCTCCTCCACACCCGCGCTCGTGGGCGGGACCCGTCAGCCGGTGAAGATCTCGATCGCCGTCCAGATCGCCAGGCCGAGCATGCACACCCCGCCGACCCGCTGGACGGTCTTGAGCGGCACCCGCTTGGCGATGAACCGCCCGGCCAGCAGCGCCAGCGCGGAGACGGACATCAGAGCGGCGGCGGAACCGATCGCCACCGACCAGGCGCCGTTGCTCGCGGCGAGGTTGGCCGTGGTGATCTGGGTGAGGTCGCCCCACTCGCTGATGAAGACGGCCATGAACGCCGTTCCGTAGACGGGCCAGAAACCGGTGACGGTCTTGACCTCGTCGTCCTCGTCCTCGTCGTCACCCCCGCCGCGCAGCAGCATGAAGGCGCCGAACGCGAAGAGCAGGGCGGAGACCAGCTTGACGATCCAGTCGGGCAGCAGCCCGAGCAGGCCACCCGCCCCGACCGCGATGGCCACGTGGACGATGAACGCGGACGACGTGCCGAACCAGACGTACAGGGGCTTCATGCGGGTGCCCATCGCCAGCGAGGCGAACATCGTCTTGTCCGGCAGTTCCGCGAGGAAGATGAGCCCGAAGGCGGTGATGATCGCCAGGGGGTCGAGGTGCATTCCGGGTGGCTTTCTGTGAGAGCCGGGCCCCGGGCCTTCGCGAAGCGCCGCACGGGCTTTCGGAGGACCACTCGGCCCGGCACGACGCAGCACCCGCGGGGAGCGGGCGTGTCATACCTGACCGAAGGTCTCGCCCACCCATCGGATCCGACGGGCCCGGCCACCGGGAATCCGGGGATTCCAGTGTGTCGACGACCGGTTTTCGGGGCTACTCCCCTTCGCAGCCATCAACACTACCTCACGTGCACCCGGCGGCTCGGTCCACCCCGCCCGCCGCCAGCCGTTCCAACAGCGCGGGGAGCGCCGTACCGATGGGCTCGCGCACCACCTCGTCGGCCCGGTCGTCGTACGGGGTCGGTTCCGCGTTCACGATGATCAGCCGGGCCCCGTGGTCCGCGGCCAGACCGGCGAGCGCCGCCGCCGGATGCACCTGGAGCGTCGTACCCACCGCGACGAACACCTCGCACCCCTTGGCGATCGCCACCGCCCGGGCGAGTACCTCCGGGTCCAGCCGCTCGCCGAACATGACCGTGGCCGGCTTGAGGACGCCCCCGCAGCCCGTGCACGCCGGGTCGGCCTCGCCCGCGTCCACCCGGGCCAGCGCGTCGGCCATGGGGGAGCGGGCGTGGCACCGGGTGCAGACCACCTCGCGGGCGCTGCCGTGGAGCTCGACCACCTTGCGGGCCGGGAGCCCGGACTCCTGATGCAGACCGTCGATGTTCTGCGTGAGGACCCGCACCGCCGCGCCGGAACGCTCCAGGTCCGCCACCGCGCGGTGGGCCGCGTTCGGGCGGGCGTTCAACGCCGCACCGGCGCGGTGCATCTGCCAGGACCGGCGACGGACATCCGGATCGGTCATGTAGAAGTCGTAGGTGACGAGCTTCTCGGCCTCCGGGTCCCGGGTCCACAGCCCGTTCGGGCCCCGGTAGTCGGGAATGCCGGAGTCCGTGGAGACACCGGCACCGCTGAGGATCGCGACGAGAGTCATGCGGCGAGCCTACGGAGCGGGAACGCGTCCGACGATCGGATTTCTGCCCGCTCCTGGCGGCCCGTCAGAGGGCCGGCGGCCGGCCGTCCTCCAGTTCCAGCGCTCCGGTGCCCGAGTCCAGCGCCTCCAGCGCGGCTTGCACCCGCAGCAGAAGCGAACCGAGCAGGTGATCCGGGAGGGCGGACCGCTCCACGAGCTTCCAGGACAGCAGTTCCTCCTCCTGGAGGACGATCTCCGCCAGTCGCGCTTCACCGAGCACCCCGCCGTCGAACAGGTACGCCGCGATGGGCGGGCGGTGCGGCCCGCGTACCCAGTCCACCACGAGCAGCCGGCCCGGCTCCAGGTCGAGGCCGATCTCCTCGGCGGTCTCGCGCCGCGCCCCCGCCCGAGGGCTCTCACCGGTGTCCGACTCGATCGTCCCGCCGGGCAGCGCCCAGCCGTCCCGGTAGTTCGGCTCGACCAGCAGGACCCGGTCCGTCGCATCGCGGAAGAGGCAGGCGGCGCCCGCCAGGATGCGGGGGAGACCGGCGATGTACGTGGCGTAGTCGTCAGTTGTGGTCACCACGCCAGATTAGAGGCCGCCGTCGTGGCCGACGGCGGCTTTTGGCCCCGCACGTCCCGGACCCGCCGTGTATGGGCCGGTGGGGGGATTTCCGACGGACTCTCGGTCACGCCGGACCCTTCTTGTGGATCACCTGTGACATCCCTTGGGAGCCCTCTCATTAGTACGACAATCGTTCTGGCTTCAAGGAGTCACGCATGCCCATCTCCGCCTCCACCCGCACCCACGCCCTCCGTGCCGGCACCCTCGTCGCCGCCGCGGGCATCGCGCTCCTCTGCGCCCCCGAAGCTCTCGCCCTTCCCGGCGACAGCGGTGACCTCACCATCGTGGAGGTCCGCAACGCGGGTCGCGACACCCGTGGAAACGGTGGCTCGATCTGCCAGTTCAGGCTGTCGGCCAACAACTTCGAGACCCTGGCCTCGGTCGCCTGGACCATCACGGAGCAGCCGCTGACCATTCCGCCCGGCAACGCGCTGGCCGGTACGCTCCCGCTCGCGCAGGGCAGGGCCCGCAGCCCGCTGTACCAGCTGCCGGACGGCACCTACCAGCTCCAGTGGGTCGTCCCGAGCAGCCTGACCAAGCAGCGGACCTTCGTCGTCAACTGCCCCGACGGCAACGCCGGTGGGCGAGGCGGCAGCGAGCGCAACCAGGGTGGCGGCCAGGCCGCCGACAACCAGGCGACGGGCACCACGGCGGCCGACGCCACGGCCGCCGACACCACGGCAGCCGACGCGGCGTCCTCCGACAGCACGGCCGCCGACACCAAGGCATCCGGCACCCGCCCGTCCGGCGGGGTTCCCGCGGGCGGTGGTGGCGTCGCCACCCTGGAGACCGCGAGCTACGACGGCGACACGGGCCCGGGCGTGGGAACCACCGCGGCCGTCGCGGCGGGAGTGGCCGGACTCGCCGGGCTCGTCCTGGCCCGTCGGGCCGCCCGTCGTCGCGCCCGTGGCGAGGCGTAGCACTTCGCGACGGCGGCGCCGAGGCCCGAGTCGCGCATGCCGTCTCACTCTGACGTTGTGCGCGACCTTCTGCCTCGTGGCAGGCATCGTCCGGGTGTGCGGTGACTCGTCCGACGATGCGACGGTGCACACCGCCGCCCGCGGCTCCGATGCCGCGGGCGGCGGGTCGCCGCCGTTCCGGAGGGCTCCGCACCGGATGCCGGAGAACATCCCGGAATCCCACCCGCCCCTGAGCCCCTCCCGGGCGGTGAAGGTGGCGATCCCCGCCATCTACATCGAGGCCCCGCTCGTCGGCCTGCGCCTCGACGCCAAGGGCCGGCTGGGTGCCCCACCGATCAACCGGCCCAAGGTGGCGGGCTGGTACCAGGACGGGCCGTCCCCGGGAGAGGCCGGCACGGCGCTGATCGTCGGCCACCGCGACACCGAGACGGGCCCGGCCATCTTCCTGAACCTGAACGCGCTGCGCAGAGGTGACGCCGTCAGGGTCGTACGCGCGGACCGGCGGACCGCCGTCTTCACCGTCGACACGGTCAAGACCTACCGCAAGAGCGAGTTCCCCGACGAAAAGGTGTATGGGGCGACCGACCGGCCGGAACTGCGGCTGCTGACCTGCGGCGGACGCTTCGACAAGAAGACCGGCTACTCCGCCAACGTCGTCGTCTTCGCCCACCTCACCTCGCTCACGAAAACCGCCTGAAGAGATCCACGAGTCCTCGACGACGGGCCGCACGCCTCGCGCGCGGCCCGTCGGGCGCGTTCAGGGGCGAGCCGAGCGGGCTGCCGGGCGCGGGCCATGGGCAGATCAGGCAGGTGCGGATAGGGTCGAGCGGCACGATAGCTTGTTCGACAGCGAAGGATGCAGGGTGACGGACGGGGCAGCAGCAGAGATGGCGACCGCGCGGGTGCTGGTCGCGGCGGACAAGTTCAAGGGCTCACTCACCGCGGCGCAGGTCGCGGAGCGGGTGACCACCGGACTGCGACGCGTCGTGCCCGGACTGCACGTGGAGACGCTGCCCGTGGCGGACGGCGGTGACGGCACGGTCGCCGCCGCCCTCGCCGCCGGATTCGAGCGCAGGGAAGCCCGGGTGACCGGGCCGCTCGGTGAGCCCGTGGACGCCGCGTACGCGCTGCGTGCCACCACGGCCGTGGTGGAGATGGCGGAGGCATCCGGGCTGCAGCACCTGCCGCAGGGCGTGTTCGCCCCCCTCGCCGCGACCACGTACGGCTCCGGCGAGCTGCTGCGGGCCGCACTCGACGACGGCGCCCGGACCATCGTCTTCGGCGTGGGTGGCAGCGCGACCACGGACGGCGGTGCGGGCATGCTCACCGCGCTCGGGGCCCGGTTCCTGGACGAGGACGGCCAACCGGTCGGTCCCGGCGGCGGCGGACTCGCCCGCATCGCCCGGGCGGACCTCTCCGGACTCGACCCGCGCCTCGCCTCCGTGGACCTCGTCCTCGCCAGCGACGTCGACAACCCGCTGACCGGCCCGAAGGGCGCCCCCGCGGTGTACGGACGCCAGAAGGGGGCCACCGACGAGGACATCGCGGTCCTGGACGCCGCGCTCTCCCGCTATGCGGCCGTACTCGGCCCCGAGCAGGCGGCGCTGCCCGGCGCAGGCGCGGCCGGCGGTATCGGCTACGGCGCGCTGGTGGGGCTGGGAGCCCGGTTCCGCCCGGGTATCGAGGTGATGCTGGACGTGCTGGGGTTCGCCCCCGCGCTCGCCCGCGCCACGCTGGTCGTCACCGGTGAGGGGTCGCTCGACGAGCAGACCCTGCACGGGAAGGCCCCCGCCGGTGTCGCGGCGGCGGCGCGCGCGGCCGGTGTCCAGGTCGTCGCGGTGTGCGGCCGACTGGCGCTCGGACCCGAGGAGTTGGACAAGGCGGGCATCGCGCGCGCCTATGCTCTCGCGGAGCTGGAACCCGACCCCGCCGTCTCCATGGCCCAGGCCGGGCCACTGCTCGAACGGGCGGCGGAGACGATCGCCCGAGACTGGCTCGGCTGACCGGCGTCGCGCCTCACGGTCTGGCGCCTACCGGCCCGTTCACCGCGGCCGAGGCGCCAGCCGGAGCGCGTCCAACGCCAGGGTCAGTTCGACCAGTTCGCGCGGCCAGGACAGTGACCTCGCGGTCAGCCGTTCCAATCGGCGCAGCCGGTTGAGCACCGTGTTGCGGTGGCAGTACAGCCGGACCGCCGCCCGCCCGGCAGAACCGCCGCACTCCAGCCAGGCGTCCAACGTCCCCACCAGTACGTCGCGTTCGGCCTCGGGAAGGGTCAACAACGGCCCCAGTACACCCCTGACCAGGTGGTCCGCCAGTTCCGGCTGACTCGCCACCAGGGCTGCGGGCAGGCACCGCTCCAGCGCCACGACCGTCGTCCCGCCCGGCGGGCACGCCAGCAGCGCCACCTCGGCCAGCCGCCGGGCCGTGGGAAGTGCGGCCAGCCCCTCGACCGCGGGACCGATACCTCCCCGCCCTGCGCGCAGCTCGTTCAACCGCCGTGCCAGCCACACGGGTTCACGATCCCCGAGGGCCACCACGCCCAAGTCCCGCTCGGGCCCCGGATGCCAGAGGAGCCGGTCCCGGTCCACCCGCGGGCCGGTACCCCAGCCGCGGTCGGTTCCGGACGGCAACGCCACGACCGCGTACCGCCCGTGCTCCGGCAGGTCCAGGGCGGCAGCCGCCCGCCCGGCCAGCTCCGGCGTCACGGGACCAGTCAACAGATCGACGAGCAGGTCCCGTTCCCCCTCGTCCTCGTGCCTCGGCATCCCCTCACCCTTCCCCGCGAGCCGGGAGGCCGCGCGTCGTGGCGAGGATGACACCGGCCCCGCCTCTCCCGGACCGGAGCGCGCCGCCTCTGTGCACGCGCACAACGCCGTGCCTTCCTCGCTGGTCGCCCGCATCGAGTCCGCCGCACGCCGTGGACGCGCGGCGGGCACCGGTGCTGGTCTGTGGATCCCGGGGAACCGGGTGCGCCGCACCGGGGCCACCCTGCCGAGGCGCTTCGGCGTCGGCGCCCGCACCGGGCGGGCCGCCCGGCAAGGCGGCGCGCACCGATCGCGACGGAGCAGGCCGGACCCGGAACCGACCGGGCCGCGCGACGGCCCGGGGACACCACGACGAACAGGCGGAAGGAGGAGGACGCATGGCAACACTGGAGATCCGCTCGCTGTCCGTGGGCTACGGCCCGGTACGGGCCCTGCGGGACGTCTCGGTCGACGTGCCGGCCGGCACCATCACCGCCGTGCTCGGCGGCAACGGCGCGGGCAAGACCACGCTGCTGCGGGCCGTCTCGCGGACCCTCGGCTTCCACCGCGGAAGCGGCACCGGCACGATCCGTTTCGACGGCCGGCCCCTGGACGGGCTGAGGCCCGCACAGGTGGTCGCCGCCGGAGTGGTCCAAGTGCCCGAGGGACGGCAGGTGTTCGCCCGGATGACGGTGGCCGACAACCTGCGGGCCGGGGCCCTCGGAGCCCGCGGGGGACGCAAGGAGGCGGCAGCGGCACTGGCCCGCGTCCACGAGTTGTTCCCGGTGCTCGCCCAGCGCGCGCACCAGCGGGCCGGACTGCTGTCCGGCGGCGAACAGCAGATGCTGGCGATGGGGCGGGCCCTGATGGCCGGTCCCCGCCTCCTGTTGCTGGACGAACCGTCCCTCGGCCTCGCCCCGCTGATGGCGGCGAAGATCGCTGAGACCGTCCAGGAGATCAACGCGGGCGGCACCTCCGTGATGCTGGTCGAGCAGAACGCGGCCATCGCTCTGCGCCTCGCCTCCACCGCGTACGTCCTCGACGTCGGCGAGGTCGCCCTCGGCGGACCGGCCGGGGAACTCGCCGCCTCCGACGAGGTGCGCCGCCGGTACCTCGGCGTCGTGGACGAGGCGGCGGCCGAGGACGCCGGTGCGGCGGCCACCGCCTCGCGCACCCTGCGCAGGTGGTCGGCGTGACCACCACACCCGTCCCCGCCGTCGCCCCACCGGCCACCACCTCGCCCGCCCCGCTCGTCGTCCGCGACGTGACCGTCAGGTTCGCCGGGCTGACCGCCCTCGACGGGGTGTCCTTCACCGTCGAACCCGGCAGCGTGCACGCCGTCATCGGCCCCAACGGAGCCGGGAAGTCAACGACGTTCAACGTCCTCTCCGGCGTCTACCGGGCCACCTCCGGCACCGTGCACCTCGGCACCACCAAACTCACCGGGCTCCCCGCGCACCGGATCGCGGCCCTCGGCGTCGCACGTACCTTCCAGAACCTCGCGCTCCCACCGCACGCCACCGTCGCCGAGAGCCTGCTGCTGGGGCGGCACCGGCTGATGCGCACCGGATTCCTCGCGGCCGGACTCCGGCTGCCGTCCGCCGCCCGGGAGGAGCGCCGCCACCTCGAACGAGTCCACGAAATCGCCGAATTCATCGGAATCGAAGCGGAGCTGAACCGGCCTGCGGGGTCTCTGCCCTACGGAGCGCAGAAGTTGGTCGAACTCGGCCGGGCCCTCTGCATGGAGCCCGAAGTGCTGCTCCTGGACGAACCCGTCGCGGGCATGACCGCCGACGAACGCCGACGAACGGCCGCCGTGGTGGCCGGAGTCCGCGACAGCCTGGGCATCTCCATCGTGCTCGTCGAACACGACATGGGCGTGGTGATGCGGCTCGCGGACGCGGTCACCGTACTCGACTTCGGACGCAGGATCGCCGAGGGAACTCCCGCCGAGGTCCAGAGCGACCCGGCCGTCGTCCGCGCCTACCTGGGAGAAGAACAGGAATGACCACCTTCGTCGAACTCCTCCTGGGCGGCCTCTCCATCGGCTCGGTCTACGCCCTCATCGCCCTCGGATTCGTCGTCATCTTCAAGGCCACCGAGGTCGTCAACTTCGCGCACGCCTCCCTGCTGCTCGCCGGCGGATACGTCACCGCGGTGCTCCACGACGACATCGGCTTCTGGCCCGCGCTCGCCGCGGGCATCGCGGGCGCCGCCGTCGTCGGAGCAGCCGTCGAGTTCCTCGTCATGCGCCGTTACCGGGGCAGCGACCACAGCGTGCTGGCCATCGTGACCATCGGCGTGGACATCCTCCTCACCACCGAGCTCACCCGGCGCATGGGCACGGACGTACTGCCGCTCGGCGACCCCTGGGGGAGCGGAGTCGTCACCGTCGGCGGGGTCACCCTCGCGCAGACACGGATCGCCGCCTTCGTCGCCGCCGCGCTGCTCATCACCGTGTTCCTGCTCGCGTTCCGCTTCACCTCCTGGGGCGTCTCGATGCGAGCCGCCGCGGAGAACCCGCAGACCGCGGCCCTCATGGGCATCAGGCTCGGCCGGGTCTCGCTGTCCGCCTGGGCGGTGGCCGGGGCGCTCGCCGCCGTCGCCGCCCTCTTCCTCACCGTGTTTCCCACCCCCGGACTCGAACGGGCCACCTCGCTCGCCGCTCTCAAGGCGTTCCCAGCGGCGATCCTCGGTGGCCTCGACTCGACCACCGGAGCCCTCGCCGGCGGACTGCTCGTCGGCGTCACCGAGTCCTTCGCCACGGGTTACCAGAGCGATCTCTCCTTCCTCGGAAGGGGAATCGGCGATCTCGCGCCCTATCTGGTGATGCTGATCGTCCTGTTGATCAGGCCCGCCGGACTCTTCGGCACGAAGGAGCCGGCCCGTGTCTGAGACCACGCCGGACGCCGCGCGTGACAGCGCGCCCGTCCTGCTCACCCCGCCGACCGCGCCGGGCACGAAGCCCCCTGCGGCCCATGGCTACCTCGAACGCCTCCGTGGCCCGCGTCCGTACCTCTGGCTCGCCGGATCGCTGCTGCTCCTGGCGTTCCCCTTCTACCTGGACCGCTTCTGGCTCCAGGCCGGGCTGTTCGCCATGGCCGCCGCGATCGGCGCGATCGGGATCAACCTGCTGACCGGCGCGACCGGCCAACTGTCCATGGGACACGCCTTCTTCCTCGCGGTCGGCGCGTACGGCTACTGCCTTCTGGCGGGGGAGCCGAGCGACGAGAACGGCCACACCCTGACCGGACTGGGCCTGCCGACCTGGCTCGCGGCGATTCTCGCCGTGGCGCTGGCCGGGCTGGCCGGCGGGATCTTCAGCCCGATCGCGGGCCGCCTGCGCGGCGCCTACCTCGGTATCGCCACCCTGGCGCTCATCTTCATCGGCCAGCACGTGCTGTTCAACGCGGGCTCGCTGACCGGCGGATTCAACGGCCGTGCCGTGCCCCCGCTGTCGGTGTTCGGGTTCACCTTCGACGACTCCGAACTCGTCGTCGCCGCAGTGCCGTTCGAGTCCTCCGAGAAACTCTGGTACCTGTCGCTCACCGCCCTCCTGCTCAGCGGCCTGTTCGCCCGGGGCGTGCTGCGCGGCAGGCCCGGCCGCGCGCTCAACGCCATCCGGGACCACCGGATCGCCGCAGGGGTGATGGGCGTCCCGGTGGCCCGGTACCGCGCCGGGGTCTTCGTCCTCTCGTCGATGTACGCGGGCCTGGCGGGCGTACTGCTCGCCCTCGTCTTCCAGCGGACCGTCCCCGAGTACTTCGGCATGGCCCTCTCGCTGGAGTACCTCGCCATGATCGTCATCGGCGGTCTCGGCACGGTCGCCGGCGCCGTGGTCGGCGCCGCCTTCGTCTCCCTGCTCCCGCAGGTGCTCACCCACTACAGCGAGTCCCTCCCGCTGGTCTCCGCCCCCGGTACGGGCGGAATCGCACCCGGCGAGGCGTCCCGCTATCTCTACGGCGCCGCGATCGTCGCGGTGGTCCTGTTCATGCCCGGTGGCCTTACGCGTCCGAAGAAAACAGGGGAGAAGAAATGAGAAAGCGTGCAATCGGAGCCGTCGTCGCGGCTCTCGCCCTCACCCTCGCGGGGTGCAGCGGAAAAGCCACCGAGGGGAAGGACACCGAGGCGGACAAGGGCGGCATCAAAACCGGCCAGGGCGTCACCGACTCGGCCATCACCCTCGGCTCGCTGACCGACATGACCGGGGTGTACGCGTCACTCGGCAAGAGCGTCACCCAGGCCCAGCAGCTCTGGGTGAAGCAGACCAACGCCGCCGGCGGCATCTGCGACCGCAAGATCGAGCTGACCGTGCGCGACCACGGCTACGACCCGCAGAA
This sequence comes from Streptomyces sp. NPDC002690, assembly GCF_053592415.1. Classification (NCBI taxonomy): domain Bacteria; kingdom Bacillati; phylum Actinomycetota; class Actinomycetes; order Kitasatosporales; family Streptomycetaceae; genus Streptomyces; species Streptomyces sp. NPDC002690. Next base: position 19,805 of record NZ_JBSFVR010000006.1, read on the forward strand.
GGCGATCGCGGCGTACACCGAGCTCGAACCCGAGGTCCTGGGCTTCACCCAGTTCATCGGCTCCCCGTTCGTCGCCGCCGTCGAGCAGCGCGTCGACGGCCAGGACCACGGGCTGGTGCTGCCGCAGGCGTGGTCGGCCAACCTGCTCGGCTCCCCGTACGTCCGCGTCATCGGCGCCACCTACGACGTCGAGACGATCAACCTGATCGACTACCTGCTCACCGAGAAGCGCATCGCCAAGGGCGACAAGATCGGCCAGGTGTACTTCGAGGGCGACTACGGCGAGAACGCGCTCGCCGGGGCGAAGTACGCGGCCGAGCAGTCCGGCCTCACCGTCGTCGAGCAGAAGATCAAGCCCACCGACAACGACATGACGGCGCAGGTCTCCGCGCTCAAGCAGGCGGGCGTCAAGGCGATCATCGTCAGCGCGGGCCCCCGCCAGGCCGCCTCGCTCGTCGGGGTCGCCGCCGCGACCGGCTTCAAGGTTCCCGTCGTCGGCAACAACTCCGCCTTCGCGCCGCAGCTGCTGGCGACCCCGGCCGGCCCCGCACTGCTGGGCGACTACTACGTCGCCGCCTCCACCCTGCCCATCGGTGACCCGGGCGCGGGGCCGTCGAAGCTGGCGAAGGAGTACGCCGCCGAGTACCCGAAGGACGGCCTCGACAACGGCGTCGTCGCCGGGTGGACGGCCGCCTCCGTCTACGGCGAGGCCCTGAAGAAGGCGTGTGACGCCAAGGACCTCACCCGTGAGGGCGTCGACAAGGCGCTGCTCACCATCAAGGGGTACGGCGCCGACTTCGGTATGTCCCACGACTTCACCGACCCGAAGGCGCCCTCCACCCGGCAGAGCGTCATCATGAAGCCCGACACGAAGGTCCCGGGCGGCCTGAAGGTGATCCGCCCGGCTGCGGTATCGCCGGCGGCGGAGTCGTACACCCTGAAGTAGCCCACCCGCACGACGAAGTCCGCGGCCCCCGGCCCGGCGCACGGCACAGGGCCGTGTGCGGGTCGGGGGCCGCGGACCGCTCCCGGTGTGGGTGGAGTTACCCGTCGACCTCGGCCCGCGCGGGCTTCGGGATCAGGAACGAGACCGCGAGAGCGATCACGATGAGCACGATTCCGGCGATCATCGCGGTGGAGTAGCCGGACGTCGAGCCGGCCGAGGACGGGTGGACGGCGCTCTGGACGGCGTCCAGGACGACGAAGCTGAGGCCCGCGCCGAGGTTGAACGCACCCGCGTTCAGGCCCGGCAGGAAGCCCGGGTTGTCGTCGGGGGAGAGGACGATGCCCAGCCCGTTGAGGATGATGTTGCCGATGCCCGCGTAGGTGATGCCGACCAGCAGGGAGCCGATCAGCAGCCAGGCGCGCGAACCGGTGTGCAGGGTGCTCGCGAGGACCGCGACGGAGATCACGGAGCCGATCAGGCCGACCCGCAGGACGCGGCCGTAGCCCCAGGTGGCCGCGGCGCGGCCGGCCAGCGGGCCCATGGCGAATCCGGCGAGGGCGTAGGGGGTGAGCGTCCACCAGGCGGAGCCGGTGGCGGACATGCCCAGGCCGGCCTCGGCGTTCTGGGCGAAGGCGGGCACCAAGCCGTTCATGACGGCGAAGACACCCGTCATGGTGAGCAGGGTGCAGGCCAGCAGCGACCAGGTGGCGCGGCGCCGCAGGTGGTGCAGGGCGACCAGCGGCTGGGCGGCCCGTCCCTCGTTGCGCCAGAACAGGGCGAACGCGACGACCGCGACGACCGCCATGAGCACCGCGTACGTCCAGTTCGCGGCGGACAGCTTGCCGGCCTCGTCGAGCGCGAGCAGCAGGGTGCCGACCGAGACCGCGAGGAACAGGGCACCCGGCCAGTCCATGCGGGTGTCGCCCGCGGTGGCCTTCGACTCGGGGGTGAGGGTGGCGACGAGCACGACGCCGAGCGCGGCGACCACGGCCATGGTCCAGAAGACGGAGCCGAAGCCAAAGTGGTCGGTGAGCGAACCGCCGGCCACGGAGTCGATACCGGCGATGCCGCCGTTGACCGCGGTGATGACGCCGAGCAGGGTGCCGTACATCTTCGGCTCCCGGACCTCGTTGCGCAGCATGATCAGACACAGCGGCACGACCGGCCCGCTGACGCCCTGGAGCACACGGCCGACGAAGAGCACCGGGACGTTGGTGGCCAGCGCGGAGATCACACAGCCGACCACCATCAGCGCGAGCATGCCCGTCAGCACCCGGCGGCGGCCGATCAGGTCGCCCAGGCGCGGCAGGAACAGCGAGAAGACGGCCGCGGAGGTGAAGAACGCGGTCTGGGTGCTGCCGATGGACGACGAGGTGGTGTGCAGCGACTCCGCCATGTCCGTCAGGGCCGGGCTGAGCATGCTCGCGTTGAGCTGGAAGGCGAAACAGGCCACCAGCAGGGCGACCATCAGCGCGCCGACGCGTGCCGGACGGCCGTGGACGGCGCCCTTCGCGTCGGGCGTGACGGGTGCGGTGGAGACGTTCACGCCTGCTCACGCTCCGGGGCGGGGACGGCCTTGTCGCCGTCGGGGTCGCCGCCCTCGCCGATGCGCTCCAGCGCGTCGACGACCAGGCCCCAGAAGCGGTCGCGGTCGAGGGTGACGGCGACCTGGGTGCGGCAGTCCTCGGGGGCCGGCCGGCGGAAGTCCGCGACGGTCATGCCGAGGGTGAGGGAGCCGTGCAGCTCGATGTCGACCGGGACCCTGCGCGTGGTCATGACGTCGGGGTCGATCACGTACGCCACGGCGCACGGGTCGTGCACCGGCGGGTGCTCGAAGCCCTGCGCCTCCAGGTACATGTCGCCGAAGAAGTCGAGCAGTTCGCCCACGAACCGGGCCGGGCGGGTGCCGACGGCGGCGATCCGCTCGCGGACCTCCGGGGTGGCCAGCGCCTGGTGGGTCAGGTCGAGGCCGACCATGGTGACCGGCCAGCCCGCGTTGAAGACGATGTGCGCGGCCTCGGGGTCGATGATGATGTTGAACTCGGCGACCGCGCTCCAGTTGCCCTCGTGGTAGCCGCCGCCCATCAGGACGACCTCGCGGACCCGCTCGGCGATGCGCGGCTCCTTGCGGACCGCCATGGCGATATTGGTCAGCCCCGCGGTCGGCACGATGGTGATCTCGCCCGGCTCGTGCGACATGACGAGGTCGATGATCAGGTCCACCGCGTGCCGCCGGTCCAGCTCGGTCCGGGGCTCGGGCAGGACCGGACCGTCCAGGCCGGACTCGCCGTGGATGTCCGGGGCCGTCTCGATCTCGCGGACCAGGGGGCGGGGGTTGCCCGCCGCGAACGGCACACCGGTGATACCGGCGATCCGCGCCACCGACAGGGCGTTGCGGGTCACCTTCTCCAGCGTCTGGTTGCCGACCACCGTGGTCACGCCGACCAGCTCCACGCCCGGGCTGCCGTGAGCCAGCAGCATGGCGATCGCGTCGTCGTGTCCGGGATCGCAATCGAGGATGATCTTCCTGGTCAACATGAGCCCCTTTGCTCGGCTGTGACGGTGTGCGGATGCGCGCCGGACGGACCGGCGGCAGAACCCTTGGGAACGACTCCCCGCCCGTCCCGGGCGTGAGCCCGTCGGCGGTTGCGACACCGGCCCTACGGCCGGCCCGTGAAGCGCCACGCCCGCCCCCGTCCGTGACCGTGGAGCGGTACGAACGGGGAGCGCACGGCTGCTCGGCAGGTCGCCGGAGCCGGGTCGGCGGGTCCGTACCACCCTCCGGGAGGACGGCGCGCGGACCCGGGTCGCAACGTCGGGAGGACGTCGGGAAATCGTTCTCCCAAGAGATTGCTCATTCCCGCCCCAGATTGTCAATGCATGAGGCACGCATCACAGTCACCACTGGTCAGGGCGGTGCTGAGGTCATTTCAACACCCCTTTGCCCAGGCGCTTTCGAGTGATAACGTTTGCCCTCGTCAAGGATGACGGGGTTCGCCGCAGGGCGGGCCGTGGCAAGCAAGGAGGCTGCCCGGTGGGCGAGGTGACCCTCAAGGACGTCGCAGCGCTGTCCGGTTGCTCGGTGGCGACGGTCTCCCGTGTCATGGCCGGCACACGGCCGGTCGGCGAGGAGATCGCGGCCCGGGTACGCGCCGCCGCCGAGACCCTCGGCTACGTGCCCAACCAGGTCGCGCGCTCCCTGCGCAGCCGGTCCACGGGCACCGTCGGCCTGGTACTGCCGCAGATCACCAACCCGTTCTACCCGTCGCTGGTGCGGGAGCTCACGTACGCCCTGCACGGGGTCGGACGGGCCGCGCTGCTCGCCGACTGCGACGACGACCCCGGTGTGGAGGCCGGCCGCATCGCCGACCTCCTGGGCAGACGGGTCGACGCGATCCTGGTGGTCCCCGTCGACGAACACCTCAGCCGGCCCGCGGTGGCCGACGCGGCCGACCGGGTGCCGCTGGTGCTGCTCGACCGCGGCTGCGGACCCGGCGTCGCGGACCTGGTCGCGGTCGACAACACCGCGGGCATCGCCCTGGTCCTGGACCACCTGGCGGCCACCGGCAGACGCCGGCCCTGTTTCATCGGCGCCGCCGGTACCGACTCGGCCGCCGCCGAGCGCCGGGCCGCCTTCGAGGCGAACGCCGGAAGGCTCTTCCCCGGCGGCGAGCGGGCCCTGGTCGAACTCGGGGAGTTCTCCGTCGCCTGGGGCCGGACCGCGATCGACCGGCTCTGGCCGTCCCGCCCGGACGCCGTGGTCTGCGCCAATGACCTGATCGCCATCGGGGCGCTGCAACGCCTGCGGGAGCTGGGCGCCGACGTGCCCGGGGAGGTCGCGGTGACGGGCTTCGACGACGTGCCGATGGCCTCGCTCACCGCTCCCGGGCTGACCACCGTCCGTCAGCCGGTCCACGAACTCGCCGCCGAAGCCGTCGCGGTGCTGGCGAAGAGGCTGGACACCGGCCGCCCGGCCGCCGCGGGGACCCCCGGTGCCCGGAAGGTGCGCACGGTGCGACTCGCACCGGAACTGGCGGTCCGTGCCTCCAGCGTCCAGCCGCCCGCCGGCACACCCCCGCAGGCCGCACCCGGCCCGCCGCACACGCCCGGCCGCGCCGCGGCACCGGACTCCCACCCGGCGAGCCCCGTGCCCCCGCAGCGACCCCGTGACCACAACCACCCCACAGCGTGAGGAACCAGCAGTGATCGCCGTCGTCGGAAGCCTGAACCTCGACCTCGTCGCCCCCGTACCGCGGCACCCCGTGCCCGGGGAGACCGTGCTCGGCGGCGACATCGCCCAGCACCCCGGCGGGAAGGGCGCCAACCAGGCCGTCGCCGTGGCCCGCCTCGGCGCCGAGGTCTCCTTCGTCGGCCGGGTCGGCGACGACGACGCCGGCCAGGTCATGACCGGCGCCGTGGGCGGCCAGGGCGTCGACATCACGCACGTGCGCACCACCGCCGGCACCGCCACCGGTCGGGCGATGATCGCCGTCTCCCCGGCCGGCGAGAACACCATCATCGTCAGCCCCGGGGCCAACTCCCGTCTCGGCGCCGCCGACTGCGAGGCCGCCGCCGACGTCCTGCGCCGGGCGGCCGTCACCGTCCTCCAGCAGGAGGTCCCGGACGAGGCCAACCACGCCGCCGCCCGCCTGGCCGGCGGGACGGTGCTGTACAACCCGGCGCCGGTGACACCGGGAACCACCCCGCCGCCCCACGTCGACCTGCTGGTGCCCAACCGCACCGAGCTGGCCGCGCTCACCGGGACTGCCGTCCCCCGCACCATCGACGAGGTCGTCGCGGCCGCCCGCAGGCTGCGCGGAGCCGGCGCGGTCGTCGTCACCCTCGGTGGCGACGGTGTCCTGCTGCTGGAAGGCACCACACACCTGCACCTGCCCGCCTTCCGCGTCGACCCGAAGGACACCACCGCGGCCGGGGACTGCTTCTGCGGCGCGCTGGCGGTCGGGCTCTCCGAGGGCCGCCCGCTCGCGGAGGCCGTCCGCTGGGCCTCGGCCGCCGCCGCGCTGAGCACCACGCGCGCAGGAGCCCAGTCCTCGCTGCCGGCACGGGACGAGGTCGAGGAGTTCCTCAGCCGCCAGAAGTGAACAGCCGCCGGCGGTGAGCGCGATCGGCCACCGGGGAACCCCGGCCGCCGCTGTGACGTCGCGGCGCCCTGTGCCGACGAAGCGCGCGACTCCGTCGGCCGGGCCGCAGGACATGCCGCCGGGGCCGACGACCACGCCGATCAGGCCGAAGCGTCGTGAGGAACCCAGGAGTACCCGGGTTCGGACGACCTCTGAGCCGCGTTGGGGCTGCTCGGGGAAACCAAGCTTTCTCCGAGCAGCCCCACCGGCCTCGTGCGGTGCGAGCCGGCACCTGGTGCACCGGCTCGCGCGGCGGGACACCCCGGTCCGGCTCGGCGCACGCCCCCTCGGAATCGCCGGCGCGCGGGACCGAACGCGCGTCTGCCCGCATCTCCCCGCCCTGCCGCCCACCCGCCCCGGTCGTACGCTCGGCACATGGCCCTCTGCGACGATCTGGACCGGGTGAGCCAGGACACGGCCCCCGCCCCTCCCGCCGACGCCTGCGCCGACTGCCTGGCGGTGGGCAGGGACGACTGGGTACATCTGCGGCTCTGTCTGACCTGCGGCCGGGTGGCGTGCTGCGACAGCTCGCCACTGCGGCACGCGAGCGCCCACTGGGAGACCTCCGGGCACCCCGTCATGCGCTCCCACGAGCCGGGCGAGGAGTGGCGCTGGTGTTTCCGCCACGAGGTACTCGGCTGACGCCGCGGCCCGGTGGCTCTGCCGACCGGCGGCCCTGAGGCCCTGAGGCCCTGAGGCCCTGAGGCCCTGAGGCCCTGAGGCCCTGAGGCCCCGAGGCCCCGAGGCCCCGAGGCCCGGCGGCTCTGCGACGTTGCGACCTTGCGGCGGGACACCCGGAGGCAGCCGTTCCGGGTGCGCCCGGGGAGCGCGCACCGAAGACTGGGCGCATTCCCCTAGGAGGAACCCATGGCCACGCAATTCGAGGCGATCGTGGAGATCGACCGTCCGATCGACGACGTCTTCGCCTATCTCGCCGACGGCGGGAACGACCGGGACTTCAGCCCACGCGTGCAGAAGATCGAGAAGTCTCCGGCCGGTCCCACGGTCGTCGGCACGACGTTCCGCTCGACGGTCAAGGACGCCGGAATGACCACCCAGCGGGAATTCGCCATCACGGAACTGGTGGCTCCGACCCGGGTCCGCTGGCAGGAGAAGTCGAAGAACGTCGTCACCGCCGCGGACGGCGGGTACGACCTGGAGGCCACCGGGAACGGCGGGACCAGGGTGCGGATCTACAACGTCCTCGAAGGCCACGGCGTCGGCAAGCTGCTGGTCGGCTTCGCCGTCAAGGCCGCGCGCAAGGACGCACCCGCCTTCGGGCTCCGTATCAAGAGGGCCGTGGAAGCCGCCGTCCCGGGCCGCTGAGCCCGCGGAGCGGCCGGAAAGCCCGCGTAAGCCGTGCCCGGACGTGCGAGAGGCCCGGATGCTCATGGCATCCGGGCCTCTCGTGCGTTCTGCGTACGCCCTAAGGCAGCTGGGCCGCGCGCGCCTCACGCCGGTTGCCGCGGAAGGTGTTCACCCGCCGCGCGGTCGCGAAGAGCGGGATCACCGCGCCCAGCACGACCTGGAGCGCGCAGCCGGTCTGGAGGAGCAGCTGACCGCCCGGGGCGTCGAACGCCCAGGCGACGAGGAGCCCCATCGCGGCCACGATCCAGCCGAGCATCGCCACCGCGAGCACTCCGCGCGGCTTCGGGTACTCGACCCGGCTGACCATGAGCCACGCCACCCCGACGATCGCGAGGAGGGTGGGCACGAAGGGCAGCTCCAGGAGCACGATCGAGACGACCGTCAGCGCTCCGAAGGGGCTGGGCATGCCCTGGAACATGCCGTCCTTCAAGGTCACGCAGGAGAATCGCGCAAGCCGCAGCACCACCGCCAGCAGCACCACGATCGCCGCGAGCGCCGACACACGCTGGTGCGCGTCGTCCGCGACCATCCCGTAGACCAGGACGAAGTACGCCGGGGCGAGACCGAAGCTGATGAGGTCGGAGAGGTTGTCCAGTTCCGCGCCCATCGGCGACGACCGAAGCTTGCGGGCGACCAGTCCGTCGAAGAGATCGAAGACGGCCGCCATCAGCATCAGGATCACCGCGGTGGCCGCGGAGTGACGCGCCATGCCGGACTCGTCACTGCCCGTGAGGTGCGGGATCAGAATGCCCGTGGTGGTGAAGTACACCGCCATGAACCCGCAGGTGGCGTTGCCGAGAGTGAGGGTGTCCGCTATCGACAGGCGCAGTGAGAGGGGCATGTCCTGGGCGTCGTCCCCAGCACCGTCCTCAGCCGCCTCGGGCACCCAGTCGGCCTGGGTGTCCGGATCAACCACGGTCAATTCGAGTCACCCCCGCGGTGGTGGCCTGGCCGACCTCGACCGCGACCTCGATGCCTTCCGGCAGGTAGATGTCGACGCGCGAGCCGAAACGGATCAGGCCGATGCGCTCACCCTGCTCGACCTTCGTGCCCTGGGGGATGTAGGGCACGATGCGGCGCGCGACGGCGCCGGCGATCTGGATCATCTCGATGTCGCCGAGCTCGGTGTCGAAGTGCCAGACGACGCGCTCGTTGTTCTCGCTCTCCTTGTTGAACGCCGGGACGAACCCGCCCGGGACGTGCTCGACCGACGTCACGGTACCGGCCAGCGGAGCGCGGTTGACGTGGACGTTGAGCGGGCTCATGAAGATCGCGACGCGGGTGCGCCCGTCCTTCCACGGCATGATGCTCTGCACCACACCGTCGGCCGGGGAGATGACCCGGCCCTGCGCGATCTCGCGCTCGGGGTCGCGGAAGAACCACAGCATGCCCGCCGCGAGCGCGGTGGTGGGCACGGCGACGGCCGCCCAGCGGCCGGACTTGCGCGCCCGGGTCAGGCTGAGCGCCGCGGTGGCGACGGTCGGGAGGAGCCACGGCGATGCTCCGCGAGCGATGCGGACCCCGCCGCGGTTTGCGGAGGTAGGGCTGTCGGGCATGAATGACCTTCGTAGCGGATGATGCCGCGCTGGCAACGGGGGACGGCGGCTTTCCGTCGATGCTATCGGGTGGTGGCCACAACTGGGCAAGCCAGCAGCCGAGTCGGACCGCTGGAAGACCCCGCCCCAGGATCACTGGGTGTGATCTTCTTCGCGGCCAAATCGCCCGTTAAGGGACGATCAACCCTGCAAGCGGTACTCCTCCAGGAGTCGGCGGCCAATGATCATTTTCTGGATCTCGGCGGTACCCTCACCGATCAACAGCATCGGAGCCTCGCGGTAGAGGCGCTCGATCTCGTACTCCTTGGAGAAGCCGTAGCCGCCGTGGATGCGGAAGGCGTCCTCGACGACTTCCTTGCAGTATTCGGAGGCGAGGTACTTCGCCATCCCTGCCTCCAGGTCGTTACGTTCCCCGGAGTCCTTTTTGCGGGCCGCGTTTACCATCATCGCATGCGCCGCTTCGACCTTGGTGGCCATTTCAGCCAATTTGAACTGGATGGCCTGGTGCTGGGCGATCGGTTTTCCGAAAGTTTGACGCTGCTGGGCGTACGAAACGCCCAATTCGAATGCACGCTGAGCGACTCCGCAGCCACGTGCCGCCACGTTGACCCGCCCGACCTCGACTCCGTCCATCATTTGGTAAAACCCTCGGCCGGTGGTGCCACCCAGGACCCGATTGGCCGGAATGCGTAGTCCGTCCATGATGAGCTCGGTGGTGTCGACGCCCTTGTAGCCCATCTTGTCGATCTTCCCGGGGATGGTGAGTCCGGGCCTGACCTCCCCGAAGCCGGCCTCCTTCTCCACCAGGAAGGTCGTCATCGACTTGTGCGGCGGCGTCCCCTCGGGGTGTCCTTCGTCACTCCGGCAGAGAACGGCCACCAGGGTCGAGGTCCCCCCGTTGGTGAGCCACATCTTCTGACCGTCGAGGACGTACTCCTCACCGTCCCTGACACCCTTCGACGTGATCGCCGACACGTCCGAGCCCAGGCCGGGCTCCGACATCGAGAAGGCGCCGCGCACCTCTCCGAGCGCCATCCGCGGCAGGAAGGTGTCCTTCTGCTCCTGCGTGCCGTGCTGCTTGAGCATGTACGCCACGATGAAGTGCGTGTTGATGATCCCCGACACACTCATCCAGCCGCGCGCGATCTCCTCCACGCAGAGCGCGTAGGTGAGGAGCGACTCGCCCAGCCCGCCGTACTCCTCCGGGATCATCAGCCCGAACAGGCCCAGTTCCTTGAGACCTTCGACGATCTCGGTCGGGTACTCGTCGCGGTGCTCCAGGGAGGTCGCGACGGGGATGATCTCCTTGTCGACGAAGTCCCGTACGGTGGAGAGGATTTCCTCCTGGACGTCGGTCAGACCTGCGGTCCGGGCGAGTCGGCTCATGACGGCTTCTCCTGTGACTTCGCTTAGTTGGCGGGGGCGGGAGTCGGGCGGCCGGGCTGCTCGCCGCCGCGTGCCTCGATGTACTCCTGCGTGGGGACCATCACCTTGCGCCGGAAGACGCAGACGACGGTGCCGTCCTGCTTGAAGCCCCGGGTCTCGACGTACACGATGCCCCGGTCGCTCTTGGACTTCGACGGCGTCTTGTCGAGCACGGTGGTCTCGCCGTAGATCGTGTCGCCGTGGAAGGTGGGCGCGATGTGCCGGAGCGACTCCACCTCCAGGTTGGCGATGGCCTTGCCCGAGACGTCCGGCACCGACATGCCCAGCAGCAGCGAGTACACGTAGTTGCCGACGACCACGTTCTTGCCGAAGTCGGTCGTGTTCTCCGCATAGTTGCTGTCCATGTGCAGCGGGTGGTGGTTCATGGTGAGCAGGCAGAACAGATGGTCGTCGTACTCGGTGACCGTCTTGCCGGGCCAGTGCTTGTAGACCGCGCCGACCTCGAACTCCTCGAAGGTGCGTCCGAACTGCATGGTCAGGCCTCCGGGGCTTCGAACTTCGAGGTGCGCCGCATCCCGGCCGCCCGCCCCTTGCCCGCGATGACCAGCGCCATCTTGCGGCTGGCCTCGTCGATCATCTCGTCGCCGAGCATCGCCGAGCCCTTCTTGCCGCCCTCCTCCGAGGTGCACCAGTCATAGGCGTCGAGGATCAGCTCGGCGTGGTCGTAGTCCTCCTGCGACGGCGAGAAGACCTCGTTGGCCGCGTCGACCTGGCCCGGGTGCAGCACCCACTTGCCGTCGAAGCCCAGCGCCGCGGCCCGGCCGGCCACCTCGCGGTAGGCGTCCACGTCACGGATCTGCAGGAACGGTCCGTCGATCGCCTGGAGGTCGTGCGTACGGGCCGCCATCAGGATGCGCATCAGGATGTAGTGGTACGCGTCGGCGCCGTAGCCGGGCGGCTGCTGGCCGACCACCAGGGTCTTCATGTTGATGGACGCCATGAAGTCGGCCGGGCCGAAGATCAGTGTCTCCAGCCGGGGCGACGCCGCCGCGATGGTGTCGATGTTCACCAGGCCCTTGGCGTTCTCGATCTGCGCCTCGATGCCGATCCGGCCGACCTCGAAGCCCATCGTCTTCTCGATCTGCGTGAGCAGCAGGTCCAGCGCCACGACCTGCTCGGCGTCCTGGACCTTCGGCAGCATGATGCAGTCGAGGTTCGGCCCGGCGCCCTCGACGACCGTGATGACGTCCCGGTACGTCCAGTGCGTGGTCCAGTCGTTGACCCGCACCACCCGGGTCTTGCCGGTCCAGTCGCCGTTGTTGAGCGCGTCGACGATGGTGTGCCGCGCCCCTTCCTTGGCGAGCGGCGCGCAGGCGTCCTCCAGGTCGAGGAAGACCTGGTCGGCCGGGAGCCCCTGGGCCTTCTCCAGGAAGCGCGGGTTGGAGCCGGGCACGGCCAGACACGAGCGGCGGGGGCGCAGCCGGTTCACGGGCGTGGGCGTGGTCATGCGGGGACCTCCAGAGGGTCGAGCTTGTTGGCTTTGCGGATCTCGTCGACGATACGGCCGATGATCTCCGTGATACCGAAGTCCTTCGGGGTGAAGACGGCGGCTACCCCGGCCCGGACGAGGGCGGCGGCGTCGGCGGGCGGGATGATCCCGCCCGCGATCACCGGGACGTCGTCCGCGCCGGCCCCGCGCAGCCGCTGGAGCACGTCGGGGACGAGTTCGGCGTGCGAGCCGGAGAGGATCGACAGGCCCACGCAGTGCACGTCCTCGGCCAGCGCGGCGGAGACGATCTGTTCGGGCGTCAGCCTGATGCCCTGGTAGACCACCTCGAACCCGGCGTCGCGGGCGCGCACGGCGATCTGCTCGGCGCCGTTGGAGTGTCCGTCGAGTCCCGGCTTGCCGACCAGCAGCCGCAGCCGTCCGCAGCCGAGGTCCTCGGCGGTACGGGCCACCTTCGCGCGGACCGCGGCCAGCGGGGTGCCCGGCTCGGCGGTGACGGCGACCGGGGCCGAGGAGACCCCGGTCGGCGCCCGGAACTCGCCGAACACGTCCCGCAGCGCCCAGGACCACTCCCCGGTGGTCACCCCGGCGCGGGCGCACTCGACGGTCGCCGCCATCAGGTTGTCCGTACCGGCGGCGGCCTTCTTCAGGGCGGCCAGGGACTCGGTGGCGCGCGCCTCGTCGCGTGCGTCGCGCCAGGCGTGCAGGGCGGCCACCACCCGCGCCTCGTTCTCGGGGTCGACCGTCATGATGGCGCCGTCCAGGTCCGCGGTGAGCGGGCTGGGCTCGGTCGTCTCGTGGACGTTGACGCCGATGATCTTCTCCTCGCCGCTCTCGATCCGGGCCCGCCGCTCCGCGTGCGAGGCGACCAGTTCGGACTTGAGGTAGCCGGACTCGACGGCGGCCATCGCGCCGCCCATCTGCTCGATCCGGTCGATCTCCTCCAGCGCCTCCTCCACGAGCGAGTCCACCTTCGCCTCGATCACCCGCGAGCCGTCGAAGATGTCCTCGTACTCCAGCAGGTCGCTCTCGTGCGCGAGGACCTGCTGGATGCGGAGCGACCACTGCTGGTCCCAGGGGCGCGGCAGCCCCAGCGCCTCGTTCCACGCGGGGAGTTGCACCGCACGGGCGCGGGCGTCCTTGGAGAGGGTGACGGCCAGCATCTCCAGCACGATGCGCTGGACGTTGTTCTCCGGCTGCGCCTCGGTGAGGCCGAGGGAGTTGACTTGGACGCCGTAGCGGAACCGCCGCTGCTTGGGGTCGGTGATGCCGTACCGCTCGCGGGTGATCCGGTCCCAGATCCGGCCGAAGGCGCGCATCTTGCACATCTCCTCGATGAAGCGGACGCCCGCGTTCACGAAGAAGGAGATGCGCGCCACCACCGCGCCGAACTTCTCCTCGGGCACCTGCCCGGAGTCGCGCACCGCGTCCAGTACGGCGACGGCCGTGGACATGGCGTACGCGATCTCCTGGACGGGCGTGGCCCCGGCTTCCTGGAGGTGGTAGCTGCAGATGTTGATCGGGTTCCACTTGGGGACGCGGTTGACCGTGTACGTGATCATGTCGGTGGTCAGCCGCAGGGAGGGCCCGGGTGGGAAGACGTGCGTCCCGCGCGAGAGGTACTCCTTGACGATGTCGTTCTGCGTGGTGCCCTGGAGCTTGCCGGGGTCCGCGCCCTGCTCCTCGGCGACGACCTGGTAGAGCGCCAGCAGCCACATCGCGGTGGCGTTGATCGTCATCGAGGTGTTCATCTGCTCCAGTGGGATGTCCTGGAACAGCCGGCGCATGTCGCCGAGATGGGAGACCGGCACGCCGACCCGGCCGACCTCGCCGCGGGCGAGGACGTGGTCGGGGTCGTAACCGGTCTGGGTGGGCAGGTCGAAGGCGACGGAGAGACCGGTCTGGCCCTTGGCGAGGTTGCGCCGGTAGAGCTCGTTGGACGCCTCGGCCGTCGAGTGGCCCGCGTACGTCCGCATGAGCCAGGGACGGTCCTTGTGACGTTCGGTCATCGGGAGACCTCAGACGTTCTCGCGGGAAGGGGTGGCGGCCGGTTCCGCGGGGGTGTCGCGGAACAGGTTGATGGCGTCGATGTGCTTCGCGCGCAGCTCCTCGTCGCGCACGCCCAGGCCCTCGCGCGGGGCCAGCGCGAGGACGCCGACCTTGCCCTGGTGGACGTTGCGGTGGACGTCGTGGGCGGCCTGTCCGGTCTCCTCCAGCGTGTACACGCGGGAGAGCGTCGGGTGGATCTTGCCCTTCGCCACCAGCCGGTTCGCCTCCCACGCCTCGCGGTAGTTGGCGAAGTGCGAGCCGACGATCTTCTTGAGCGACATCCACAGGTAGCGGTTGTCGTACTCGTGGGTGTACCCGGAGGTGGAGGCGCAGGTGACGATCGTGCCGCCCTTGCGCGTCACGTAGACGGAGGCGCCGAAGGTCTCGCGGCCGGGGTGCTCGAAGACGATGTCGACGTCTTCGCCGCCGGTCAGTTCGCGGATGCGCTTGCCGAACCGCTTCCACTCACGGGGGTCCTGGTGGCCCTCGTCCTTCCAGAACTTGTAGCCCTCGGCGCTGCGGTCGATGATCGCCTCGGCGCCCATCCGCCGGCAGATGTCCGCCTTCTGGTCGTTGGAGACCACGCAGATCGGGTTGGCGCCGCCGGCCAGCGCGAACTGGGTGGCGTACGAACCGAGTCCACCGCTCGCCCCCCAGATCAGCACGTTGTCGCCCTGCTTCATGCCCGCGCCGTTGCGCGAGACGAGCTGGCGGTACGCGGTCGAGTTGACGAGCCCGGGGGCCGCCGCCTCCTCCCAGCTGAGGTGGTCGGGCTTGGGCATCAGCTGGTTGGACTTGACGAGCGCGATCTCGGCGAGCCCGCCGAAGTTGGTCTCGAAGCCCCAGATGCGCTGCTCGGGGTCGAGCATCGTGTCGTTGTGGCCGTCGGACGACTCCAGTTCGACGGAGAGGCAGTGCGCGACGACCTCGTCGCCCGGGTGCCAGGCGTTCACGCCGGGTCCTGTGCGCAGCACGACGCCCGCCAGGTCGGATCCGATGACGTGGTACGGCAGATCGTGGCGCTTGGTCAGCTCGCTGAGCCTGCCGTACCGCTCCAGGAACCCGAAGGTGGACACCGGCTCGAAGATCGAGGTCCAGACGGAGTTGTAGTTCACCGAGCTGGCCATGACGGCGACCAGGGCCTCGCCCGGGCCGAGTTCGGGCAGCGGGACCTCGTCGAGGTGGAGCGATTCGCGCGGGTCCTTGTCGCGGGTGGCGCGCCCCTCGAACATCCCCGCTTCGTCC
The DNA here is from genome assembly GCF_053592415.1 of Streptomyces sp. NPDC002690. Taxonomy (NCBI): domain Bacteria; kingdom Bacillati; phylum Actinomycetota; class Actinomycetes; order Kitasatosporales; family Streptomycetaceae; genus Streptomyces; species Streptomyces sp. NPDC002690. Next base: position 35,003 of record NZ_JBSFVR010000006.1, read on the forward strand.
TTGTGCACGGTCACCGCGCGGTAGGACTCGGGGAGGGGCAGCGCCGCGAAGTCGGCTGCGGTGCTTTCCTGCGACTGGATCGCGTCCAGGATTTCCTTCACGGTGATGCCTCCGGCGGGTGGTGTCTCCCCTGCTCGAACGGGCCGAGAGCCAGGGGAACGCTGGTGAGGAACGCTTCGGTGGTCCCTGCGGACAGGGAGCGGTGCGGTCTGGAGGTGTGCCGTCGGTTCGGCGGGTGGTGCGGGCGTGCTCGGTGGAGCGGAAGGGTGCCTGTGACGCAGGCGTCCGGGCGCGCGGGCACGGTCGGCTCGCGGGGACAGCCGGCGTACGTGAGATCCGGTACGCCGGCCGCCCGGACACCTTCAACGTATGGCACTGCGTGACAGCTGGCAAGGCACCGAGTGCCAACAATTTCTCTCACTTGTCATCCGATGGGCACGCATGAGCAACACCATGGGCGTTCTGGAGCGGTCTGTCCCGCAGGAGAAGGGCTACGACGCGATGCGGTACACGTACGGCGTCGTGCTCGTGAGTGCCGCGAAGCCCAGCCGTGCCAGGATCGGCGCGGAGTCCGCCGAGGCGTCGACCTGGAGGTACTCCACCCCGTGCGCGGCGGCGGTACGCGCCCGGTGCGCCACCAGCGACCGGTAGATGCCACGCCCTCGCCACGCCGGGTGCGTTCCGCCGCCCCACAGCCCCGCGAAGGAGGTGCCCGGGTACAGCTCCATCCGTGCCGAGCTCACCGGCAGCCCGTCCGCCACCGCCACCAGCCCGAAGAAGTCCTCCGGCGCCGCCGCCAGCCGCGCCAGCAGGTGGTCGCGGAGCCACGAGGCGTCCGCACCGAACGCCGCCTCGTGCGCGTCGGCCATCAGGTGCACCCCGGCCTCGTCGTGCACCTCGCGCACCTCGACCCCGGCGGGCGGCCCGGCGTCGGCCGGCAGGTCGGCCACCGCCGTCACCATCAGTGTCTCCGGCGGCTCCGCGACGAACCCCGCCGCCCGCAGCCGATCGCCCAGGTCGGCGGGGCGGTCGTGACCGTAGAGCTTCCACTCGAAGGACGTGACACCCCGTGCCACGCAGTACGCGACCTGGGCCGCCACGGCCGCGTCGGCGGCCTCCCCGTCGAGTCCCGGGGACGACCACACGACGGCGGTCCAGGCGTCGGCGGCGCCGCTCTGGCGGACCACCGGTCCGTCCCGCTCCACCCGTGCGCCGGGGCCGTCGGGGCGGGCGTGTTCCCGCATCTCGTGATCGAACAGGGCAAGAAGTTCCTCGTGGGTACGCATCGGCGTACCTGACCACACCCCGAGGTGCCCGGCCAACGAATTTCGGCAGGGTCCGCGTCGATCACCCGCTCCGGGGCAGACGCCCCATCGGATGATCTTGCGTCTTGCGTCTCGTGGGGCGCGCGGGCAGGGCACGGACCCGGCCATGACGAGGGGTGGGAACGGGATGCCGACAGGAATACGCGGGCGTACGCGGACACGCCGCAGGGACTTCAGCCTCCGCCGCACAGCCGTGGGATTCGCCCTCGCGGCACTCCTGCTCTGGGCCGGCGGTCTGCTCGGCCGCAGGGTCTGGGACGCCATGGGCGGGCATCCCGTCCTCTGGGGCGCCCTCGCCCCGCTCGTGTGCGCGGGCGCGGTCCTGCCGCTGCGCCGGCGCCACCGGCGCAGGCGCGCCGCGCGGCTGGCGGCAGCCGTCACCGAGGCCGCGGAGGACCTGGTGGACACCGCGCTGGCGGAGATCGACGAGGCGACCGCGGCGGCGCGGTGGGACGAGCCGGTGACCGTGTACGAGCCGGGGTACGAACCCGTCTCCGAACCCGTCTCCGAGCCGGGGTGCGAACCGGCTCCGGTGGACTTCGCGGCCCTCGACCCGTACGCCTTCGAGGAGGCCGTGGCCGAACTCTGCCGACGCGACGGCTGCCGGGACGCGGAGGTGGTGGGCGGTGCCGGGGACCTCGGCGCCGACGTGCTCGCCACCGCCCCGGACGGCCGGCGCCTCGTCGTCCAGTGCAAGCGTTACGGACCGGCGAACAAGGTCGGCTCGCAGGATCTCCAGCGGTTCGGCGGGACCTGTTACGCCGTCCACGGCGCCGAGGTGGCGGTCGTGGTGAGCACGGGGGAGTTCACCGCACCCGCCGCCGAGTACGCGGCGGCGTGCGGGATCGTCTGCGTCGACGCGGACGCGCTGGCGGGCTGGAGCGAGGGGACCCTGCCGCCGCCGTGGGAGATCCCGGCCGCCGTCGGCGGGCCGGGCCTGCCCGAGCCCGCCTGAACCCGGGGCCGTGCTCCGGCGGCTCCGGCGGACCCGTCCTCAGCGCTCCTTCAGAGCCTGCTGGATCGTCCGCATGACCTCGTCGAGCGGGGCGTCCGTCCGCGCCACCGCGACCAGTACCTCACCGTCCGTCGTCACCGAAGCGGCGGGCGCCGCCGCCGACTTCGCCGGATCGGTGCCGGTGATCCGGCCCGCACCGATCCCGGTGCCGAAGGTCTCCCGGACGATGGCGAACGCGTGGTCCAGCTGGTCCTCCACGTCTCCCTTGCCGTCCGCCCGCAGCCAACGCCGCAGCACGTGGTTGTGGGCGGTCACCACGGCCGACGCGGCGACCTCGGCGAGCAGCGGGTCGTCGTTGCCCACATGGCTGTCGCGCTCGTCGAAGTGGCCCAGCAGGTAGCGCGTGAACAGCCGCTCGTAGCGGGCCACCGAGGCGATCTCGGCCTCGCGGAGTGCCGGTACCTCGCGGGTGAGCTTGTAGCGGGCCACGGAGACGGCGGGCTTGGCCGCGTACATCTTCATGACCTCCTTGATGCCCCGGCACACCGTGTCGAGCGGGTGCTCGTGGGAGGGGGCCGCGTTCAGCACCGCCTCCGCACGGACCAGGGTGTCGTCGTGGTCCGGGAAGATCGCCTCCTCCTTCGACCGGAAGTGCCGGAAGAAGGTCCGCCGGGCCACGCCCGCGGCGCCGGCGATCTCGTCGACGGTGGTGCCCTCGTAGCCCTGGGTCGCGAAGAGCTCCATGGCGGCGGCGGCCAACTCGCGGCGCATCTTGAGCCGTTGGGCTGCGGCGCGGGTGACTGCCGTGCTCTCCGGGGCGTCGGAGGCGGCGGTGGCACGGGGTGACCTGGCGGGCTGGGACATGGTGTGAACGTACTCCATGGGTGACGGGGAATGTGCCCGAGGTGGTCTCCGGCGGATCAAGGTCCCGCACGACCGGCCGGACACCGTGAGGGGCCGGCATCCGGCCACATCCCTCCGGCGCCCGTCGGCTATGGGCCCGGGGCGACGACGGCGCCGGAGGACGAGCCGCTGTTTGCCCGTAGGGCCGCGACCGCGGACACCGGGTCGTCCGCGTAGAAGCGGAAGACGCGGGCCTCGGCCCGCCGGCCCAGGGCCCGTGCGTAGCCCAGCGGCTCGGTGAGTTCCACAGTGACCGTGGTCTGACCTCCGACGGCGATGTCCGCGGTGCCGTACTCGTCCACGGAGGCCGGCCTTCCGGCGGGGAACCGTCGTTCCAGCCGGACGGAAGCCACCCGGTCCGCCGGGACGCGGACGTCGAGCAGGGCCCCGAAGCGCAGGCGCAGCGAGCCGTCCGCCCCGATGACGTGCGGACACACCACGCAGGAGGCGTGCAGGGCCAGCAGGAAACAGCAGCCCCAGAGGTCGAGGACGAGTGCGACGGCGTGCACCACCGGCCAGGGGATCACGACGGCGAGGGCGACGGTCTCGACCACGCAGACGAAGAGGAGGCCGTACAGGGTCGCCGCCTGGGCCGGCGCGTACGCAACGGGGTGGTCGCCCTCGCCCACGCCCTGCGGGCCGCGACGGGTTGCCCAGCGCTGGAGATCGGCCGCGAGGGCAGCCTGGTGGCCGGCCAGCCGACGCACGGTCGTTGGCACCGCCCTCACTCCGCACGCTCCCCGACCACGGGTTCTTTGAGCAGCTCCACGGCACGGCGGACGGCCGCCGCCTGCGCGGGAGGGAACTCGGCGAGGAGGACGTCCGCGAGACCGCTCTCCGCACCCGGTCCACTCTTTCCCTCCGTCGTCGTGAACGCCCGCACCACCGCGTCCGGGAGGCTCCCGGCGATCGCCCGGGCGGCTTCCTCCACGAGCGGATCGTCTTCGTCCGCCCCTACCAGCGCTTCCACGAGGTCGTAGACCGCGTGAGCGCGTCGCACGGCCTCGGCGTCCGCATTCAGGCTCCGCCCCATGGCGTGGAGCAGGGCGTGCAGTCGGTCCCGGTCGACGTCCGGCGAGCCGGTCTCCACGAGGGCCAGCAGTTCCCGTTCCCTGGCCGCCATCGCGGGTTCGGGTCCGGGCAGCCGCGCCGACGCGCGGGCCATGTCGTCGAAGAAGGCGGCGAGCTCCGGGGAGACCGGGGCCTCGGCGGGCAGCCTGCCGGTCAGCTTCGCCTGCTCCAGCAGCCGGCCCAACCGGACGCGCCGCTGCCGGATGCCCTCTTCCTGGCGTGCCAGGTCGGCGTCCAGCTCGGCGAGGATCTCCAGGGGGTCCTTGCCCTTGTCGTCCCCCAGGACGTCCCCGACCTCGTCAAGACTCAGGCCGAGTTCGGTCAGCCGGCGGACGCGAGCCAGCTCGACGGCGTCGCTCAGCGTGTAGTCGCGGTAGCCGTTGGGCTGCCGCGGCGGCTCGGGCAGCAGACCGATGCGGTGGTAGTGCCGCACGGCGCGGGTCGTGACACCGACGATGCCGGCGAGCTCTCCGATTCTCATGACCCCAGTAGAAACGTTGTCGCCACGACAAGGTCAAACCGTCCGGGAAGGCCCCCGGTGGCGGAGGGCCCGTACGACCGGGCGGACCGCCACCGGGGGCCGGGCACCGGTGTCAGCGCCGCGCGTGCTCGCGGAAGCCGCGCCCCGTCTTGCGGCCCAGGCATCCCGCGGCGACCAGGTGCTCCAGCAGGGGCGCGGGGGCCAGCCCCGGGTCGCGGAACTCCTGGTGCAGCACCTTTTCGATGGCGAGGGAGACGTCCAGCCCGACCACGTCCAGCAGCTCGAACGGGCCCATCGGATAGCCGCCGCCGAGCTTCATCGCGGCGTCGATCTCGTCCAGCGTCGCGTAGTGCTCCTCGACCATCTTGATCGCGTTGTTGAGGTACGGGAAGAGCAGCGCGTTCACGATGAACCCGGCCCGGTCGCCGCAGTCCACCGGGTGCTTGCGCACCTTCGCGCAAACCTCCCGGACGGTGGCGTGCACGTCGTCGGCGGTCAGCACCGTACGGACCACCTCGACGAGCTTCATCGCGGGCGCCGGGTTGAAGAAGTGCATCCCGATCACGTCCTGGGGCCGGGACGTGGCCCGCGCGACGGACACCACCGGCAGCGAGGAGGTGGTGGTGGCGAGCACCGCGCCCGGCTTGCAGACCTTGTCCAGCGTCCCGAAGAGCTGCTGCTTGACCAGCAGGTCCTCGGCGACCGCCTCCACCGCGAGATCGACCTCGGCGAACGCGTCCAGGGAGCCGGCCGGAGTGATCCGGGCCAGTGTCTCGTCCCGCGCCCCGGCGGTCAGCCGCCCCTTGGCCACCGAGCGGTCGAGGGACCTCGCGATCCGCCCCTTGGCGGTGTCCGCCTTCTCCTGGGTCCGGGCCGCGAGCACCACCGCGTACCCGGCCTTCGCGAAGACCTCCGCGATGCCGGACGCCATGGTGCCCGAGCCCGCCACCCCGACCGCGGTGACCGTACGCCCCGGGACGCCGGCCGCGCCCGCGCCCGGAGTGAGCGCGTCCGGCACCACGTCCTGGCTGCCCGGAGCCGCGTACGAGTAGAAGCCGCGGCCCGCCTTGCGGCCGGTCAGCCCGGCCTCGCTGAGCTGACCGAGGACCGGTGCGGGCGCGTGCAGCCGGTCGTGCGAGGCGGCGTACATGGCCTCCAGCACCGTGCGGGCGGTGTCGATGCCGATCAGGTCGAGCAGCGCCAGCGGTCCCATCGGGAGCCCGCAGCCGAGCTTCATCGCGGCGTCGATGTCCTCGCGGGAGGCGTAGTTCGCCTCGTACATGGCGGCGGCCTGGTTGAGGTAGCCGAAGAGCAGCCCGTCCGCGACGAACCCCGGGCGGTCGCCGACCGCGACCGGCTCCTTGCCCAGCTCGCGCGCCAGCGCGGTGACGGCCTCCACGGCGGGCGGGGCGGTCAGCACCGAGGAGACCACCTCCACGAGCTTCATCGCCGGTGCCGGGTTGAAGAAGTGGAGCCCGAGCACCCGCTCCGGACGCAGCGACTCGGCGGCCAGCCGGGTCACGGACAGGGCGTTGGTGCCGGTCGCCAGGATGGTGCCCGGCGCCACCACCGCGTCCAGCTCCCGGATCACCTGCTGCTTGATCTCGTACGACTCCGGCACCACCTCGATGACGAGTTCGGCGTCGGCTGCCGCCGACAGATCGGAGAAGGTGCGGAAACGGGCGAGGACGTCGTCGCGTTCCCGCTCGGTGAGGCGTTCGCGGCGCACGGCGCGGGCGGTGGAGACCTCCAGCGAGGCGACCGCCCGACGGGCCGCAGCCGGGTCGGTGTCGATGCCGATGACCTCGCGGCCCGCGCGGGCCAGAACCTCGGCGATGCCGGCGCCCATGGTGCCGAGACCGACGACGGCGATGGTGGAGAACGGGGTGTCCATCACGGGACTCCAGGGTGAGTGACGACTGTGAGGGAGCACGGCGCGCACGAGGGGCGAAGGAACGCGCGCGTGCGGAAGGCGTGTCGAGGTGTACGGGCCGGACCACGGGAAACACGTCCCGGGCCCGAGGGGGACGGACCCTGTCCCGGGTCGCGCCACACGGGGCTTTCGCTGCTCACGAAGACCGCCGAACCGACATGCACTCCGGATGGCTGCGTCACCAGGCCACCGGAGCCTGCGGGGAGTGTGCCCCGCTCACATGAGACTAACCGGCGGGTAACGAGCGCGCCAGCCCGGAACCCTTGTGCCCTGGACCACACTTGACCGTGTGTGCGAACGTCCGCACCCTCTGCACGGAACGTGTCCGTGGATACGCTGAGCGTCATGGACGAGGAGCCGGGATCACGCACGGAAGCACCTGCGGAAACACGCACCGGGTCGGTCGCGGGGCCGCTCACCACGCACCTCGCCGAGTCGCTGACGGCCCGGCTGTGGGGCGAGGCCGGTCCGGCGGGAGAGGCGGAGTGCGCGCGGCTCGCCTCCACCGCCGACCGGGAGGAGCTGGCCCGGGCGCTCGTCGAACCCGGCCGCCCGCTCTGGTCCCGGGAACTCGCCGCCTTCCGGCTCGGCTGCGCCGGCGACCGCCGGGCCTTCGAGGCCCTCGTGCTGCTGCTCAACCACCGGGACCCCGAGCGCTGCGCCTGCGCCGCCCACGCCCTCGCCGAGCTGCGCGACCCGCGCACGCCCCGGGCGGCCGCCGCGCTCGCCACGAACCCCCTGCGCTCCGCGTACGCCCTCCACCCCGTGCGCCTGCTGACCGCGCTGCGCGCCCCGGAGTCCGCACCCGCGCTGATCGCCACCCTGGAGCGGCTGCTGGTGCCGCGCCGGCCAAGGTTCGCCCCGTCGCAAACCTCGGCTGACGCGGCACCGGCACCCGAGGAGCCGCACTGGCGGGTGGCGCTGGCGTGCGTGGAGGGACTCGGACAGCTCGGCGACGAGCGGGCCCGGGCGGTCCTGGAGTCGGCGCTGCCCCACCCCAGGCTCTCCGGTGCCGCCGCCGAGGCCCTCAGCCTGCTCCCCGCGGGGTGAGCGACCGGACGGACGGCTCACCGCCCCGGTCCGGCTGCCGGCGTCCTCGCGACGGGCGCCGCGGCAGGCCCGGCCGACGGCCTCCGGCGCCGGTGAACCAGGCGGCCCGGTCACGGCCACCAGGTCCACCGCGCCACCCCCGGCGAGCCGCTCGCGCCGGCTCCCCCCTCCCGGCCGACGTGCGTGGATACGCCCCGCCCGGGGAGTTTGCCGGGTCCGCGCGCCGGTCAGCCCCGGAAACCGAGCAGTCCGTGCAGGGTTCCGCCGCCGTTGCCCGAGGTGGTCCCGCTGTCGGTGGCGCGCAACGCCTTCTCGGCGGGCAGCGGCTTCGGGTCCGGCCGCGTGGCGCACACCGCGTCCGGGTGCTCGCCGTCGGTCGCGGCCGGCAGCGCGCCGGTCGCGAGGTACTCCGACAGGTAGCCGTCGAGACAGGTGTTGCCGCTCAGGGTGATGCCGTGGTTCCCGCCGCCCTGCTCCACGACCAGCCGGGAGCCCTTGAGCTTGCGGTGCATGCTCAGCCCGCCCTCGTACGGGGTGGCCGCGTCCTCGGTCGCCTGGAAGAGCAGCACCGGCGGCACCGCGTCGTTCGCGATCCGTACCGGGCCGAGCGGCTCCACCGGCCAGCTCGCGCACGGCGCGTTGTACCAGGTGTTGTTCCAGGCGATGAAGGGCGCCTTCGCGTCCGCCGCCCGCGCGTCGCCGCGCCAGGTGGACCAGTCCGCGGGCCAGGCGGCGTCGCGGCACTGGACCGCCGTGTAGACGGAGTAGCCGTTGCTGTCGTCGCCGGCTTCGCCGAACCGTTCGTAGGCGGCGAGGAGTGCCTTCTCGTCGGCGTCGTTCACGTACGACGCGAACGCCTCGGCGAGGTGGGGCCAGTAGCCGTTGTAGTAGCCGCCGGGCAGGAAGGTGTCCTCCAGCTCCCCCGGACCGACCTTGCCGCCGGCCGGCTTCGCGGCGACCGCCGCCCGCATCCGGTACCAGGCCGCCTCGACGGCGTCGGGGTCCGTACCGAGGCGGTACGTCGCGTCGTTCTTCGCCACCCAGGCGGCGAACGCCTTGTGGCGGGCGTCGAACGCGTAGTCCTGGGCGATGTTGTCCTCGTACCAGACGCCCTCGGGGTCCACGACGGAGTCGAGCACGAACCGCCGCACCCGGTCCGGGTGGAGCTGGGCGTAGACCGCGCCGAGGTAGGTGCCGTAGGAGTAGCCGAAGTAGTTGATCCGCCGCGCGCCGAGGGCTTCGCGGATCACGTCCAGGTCCTGGGCCGTGCTCCGGGTGTCCATGTACGGCAGCAGGTCGCCGTACTTGCTTCCGCACGCCTCGGCGAACGAGGCGGCCCGGTCGCGGAGCGCCCGCTCGGCGGAGAGGGAGGCGGGTACCGATCCGGGGCGCACCGGCTGGAAGTACCCCGGCACGCAGTCGACTGCCGGGGTGCTCTTCCCGACGCCGCGCGGGTCGAAGCCGATCACGTCGTACTGGGCGGCGACCCCGGCGGGCAGGGCGGTGGACACGAATCCGGCCAGATTCAGTCCGCTGCCGCCGGGACCGCCCGGGTTGACCAGCAGCGGCCCCTGGAAGGTCTTCGCGGTGTGCGGGACGCGGGTCAGCGCGAGCGTGACCCGGCGGTCGTCGGGGTGGGCGTGGTCGAGCGGGGCCAGGACGGTGGCGCACTGGAGCGTCGGCCGGGCGTCCGTGGCGCACGCGGTCCACTTCAAGGGCGCGGGCGCGGCGCCGGTGTCGGCGGTCGCCGGAGCGGGCACGCCGGTCACCAGACCGGCGACCACCGCACTCGCGGCGACCAGGATTCCTGCACGGTTCGTCATACGGGCTCCGAGGGCGAGGGGTCGCGGCTGCGGGGGCGCAGCCTCGGCCGGATGCTCCCCGCGTTCCGCCCGGGCCCGACGCGATCGGGCCGGAGTTGACCCGTACGGGCGGCCGGTCGGCGCCGTTCCCGCGTGGAACCGCCCGGTGCGGGGGAGCCGCACCGGGGGCCCGTCTCACAGCAGCGTGAGCTGGGTGGGCCCCGGCGTCGGGCCCTTCCCGGACGCACCGCCCTCCGGCGGGCCGGACGGGGCGATCCGCCGGGCGGTGCCCCAGCCGGACGGGCCGATGCCGAACTCGGCGGCGATCCGGTGCACCTGACGCGTGATCCGCCGCTGGTACCAGGTCGGGGCGTACGACCCGCCCGCGTACATTCGCTCGTACCGGGCGACGAGGGGCGGGTGGTGGCGGCCCAGCCACTCCATGAACCACTCGCGGGCGCCCGGCCGCAGGTGCAGCACGAGCGGAGTCACGGAGGTGGCTCCGGCCTCCGCGATCGCGCGAACCGTGGTCCGCAACTGGTCCGGGTGGTCGCCGAGGAACGGGATCACCGGGGCCATCAGGACCGCGCAGCCGATGCCCGCGTCGGTCAGGGCGCGTACGGCGTCCAGCCGGCGTCCGGGGGCGGGGGTGCCGGGTTCGACGGTCCGCCACAGCTCGCGGTCGGTGAACCCCACCGAGACGGAGACGGACACCTCGGTCACCTCGGCGGCCTGCCGGAGCAGCTCCAGATCGCGCAGGATCAGCGTGCCCTTGGTCAGGATCGAGAACGGGTTCGCGCGGTCGCGCAGAGCGCCGATGATCCCCGGCATGAGGCGGTAGCGTCCCTCCGCGCGCTGATAACAGTCGACGTTGGTGCCCATCGCGAGGTGCTCCCCGCGCCATCGGGGGGAAGCGAGTTCCCGCCGGAGCAGCTCGACCGCGTTGACCTTGACCACGATCTGCGAGTCGAAACCGGCCCCGGTGTCCAGGTCCAGATAGCTGTGCGTCTTGCGGGCGAAGCAGTACACGCACGCGTGAGCGCACCCTCGGTACGGGTTGAGCGTCCATTCGAACGGCATCCGGGAGGCTCCGGGCACCCGGTTCACGAGCGAGCGGGCGCGGATCTCGTAGAAGGTCATGCCCTTGAACTCAGGAGTGTCGAAGACACGCCTGGTCACCGCGTCCGCCGCGAAGAGCGCGCTGTCGGCGGCGCGGCTGCTCGCGGCGATTCCGTCGCCGGCGGTGTTCCCGGTGTTCCCGGAGTTCCCGGTGTTCCCGGTGTTCCCGGTGTTCCCGGTGTTCCCGGTGTTCGCAGGTTTCTCGGGGTTCTCGGGGCTCTTGGGGCTCTCGACCAAGTGGTCCCAGCGCATCGGCACCTCCTCGGTGGCTCGATTCCGACAATAGAACATATGTTCCCTTGATCGTGCGGGACACCTTTCCGGAGGGCTGTGGGGCGACTTCCGGCCAGGTCGTGGCCGGCAAGGGAAGGGAGGGTCTGGCCGGAGGTTCACCGCCCCGATTTTGAGCGGACCCTCCCGGGGTGGTTGGCTCAGCCAGGGCCCGTATCGAGTTCGACGTCGCGAGCCCGGCCCGGAACTCGATGCAGGCCCAAGCCCCCATCAACCAAGTGCTGGAGGAACAGCCATGGCGCAGGTCGAAGCCACGACGGAGCGGACCATCGCGGCGGACGCGGAGACGGTGTTCGACGCGCTGGCCGACTACAAGGAGGTCCGGGGCAAGGTGCTGCCCGGACACTTCAGCGAGTACGAGGTCCGCGAAGGCGGCGACGGTGAAGGCACCCTCGTCCACTGGAAGCTCCAGGCCACATCCAAGCGGGTGCGCGACTGCCTCCTGGAGGTGACCGAGCCGACCGACGGCCAGCTGGTCGAGAAGGACCGCAACTCCTCCATGGTCACCACCTGGACCGTCACCCCCGCCGGAGAGGGCCGCTCCAAGGCGGTCGTCTCCACCGTCTGGAACGGTGCGGGCGGCATCGGAGGCTTCTTCGAGCGGACCTTCGCTCCCAAGGGGCTTGCCCGCATCTACGACGAGCTGCTCCAGAACCTCGCCACCGAGGTCGAGAAGACCGCCAAGTAGGTCCCGTCGCCGGACGGTGGGCCGACCGCCACCGTCCGCGCGCCGGTCCCCGTTCCCCCGTGTCCCGCCCGCCACTCGGCGGCTCGGCCGCCTCACCGTAACGAGTGGTTTTCCAGGGCAACCTGTTGTGCGCCCCACGCCGCTCTCACCGGCGCGTTTGCCTCCGCGCACGCCGTCCGGGCCGCTCGAAGTCGTTTGCCCCGCCTTGCTGCCCGATGCGAGAAATGTGCGGCGCAGTGCGACGAGGGGAGCGTTCCGTGGTGGGTGGCAGCATGCTGGTCGAGGGCGGACCGGACGGGTCGGGGGACCGGGAGGGCGAAGCCGGGCACCCGTCCGTACTCCCCCCGGACGACACCCCGACCGAGGAACTGCCCGTACGGGCCGGGTCGTCCGCCGCCCGCGAGAAGAGCTCCGCACCCGGCCCGCCGGCGCGGGACGGCGAGGTGAACGCCCGTCAGGTCCGGACGGTCTTCATCGGGCTGATGCTCACCATGCTGCTCGCGGCCCTCGACCAGATGATCGTCGCCACCGCGCTGCCGAAGATCGTCGGCGAACTGCACGGACTCGACAAGATGTCCTGGGCGGTCACCGCCTATCTGCTGGCGTCCACGATCGTGCTGCCGCTCTACGGCAAACTCGGCGACCTCTTCGGACGCAAGGGCGTCTTCCAGTTCGCCATCGTCGTGTTCGTCGTCGGCTCCGCGCTCGCCGGCTGGTCGCGCACCATGGACCAGCTGATCGCCTTCCGCGCGCTCCAGGGCATCGGCGGCGGCGGGCTGATGATCGGCGTGCAGGCGATCATCGCGGACATCGTGCCGCCCCGGCAGCGGGGCCGCTACATGGGGCTCATCGGCGGCGTCTTCGGGCTGGCGTCCGTGGCCGGACCGCTGCTCGGCGGCTTCTTCACCGACCACGTCAGCTGGCGCTGGTGCTTCTACATCAACGTGCCGTTCGGACTGGCGACCCTCGCGGTCATCGCCGTCGTGCTGAAGCTGCCCCGGCCCGGGGTCCGCCCGAAACTCGACGTGCCGGGCGCCGCACTGCTCGCCGTGGCCTCCACCTGCCTGGTGCTGGTGACCAGCTGGGGCGGCACCGAATACGCCTGGGGATCGCCGACCATCGTGGCCCTCGCGGCAGGCGCGGTCGTCACCGCACTGCTCTTCGTCGCCGTCGAGGCCCGCGCCGCAGAACCGATCATTCCGTTGCGGCTCTTCCGCGACTCCGTCTTCAACGTCAGCGGACTGGTCGGTGCCGTCATCGGCGTGGCGCTGTTCGGCGCGGCGAGCTACCTGCCGACCTATCTCCAGATGGTCGACGGTGTGAGCGCCACCGAGTCGGGGCTGCTGATGCTGCCGATGATGGGCGGCATCGTGGGCGCCTCCATCGTCTCCGGCCAGATGATCTCCCGCTCCGGCCACTACCGCATCCACCCCATCGTCGGCAGCGCGCTCTCGGTGGTCGGCATGTGGCTGCTTTCCCGGCTGGAACTGGGCACCTCCCGGCTGGAGTACAGCCTCGCCCAGGCCGTCCTCGGCATCGGGATCGGGCTCGTCATGCCGGTGCTGGTGCTCGCGGTGCAGAACTCCGTACGCCCCACCGACCTCGGCACCGCCACCAGCGCCAACAACTACTTCCGGCAGATCGGCGGCAGTGTCGGAGCGGCGATCTTCGGGACGCTGTTCGCCGGACGCCTCGCGGACGCCCTCGCCGTCCGCCTGCCCGCCGACGCCGGTCTGCCCGACGCGAAGTCCGTCACCCCGCAGCTGATCCGCACGCTGGACCCGGCGCTGCGCGACGCGTACATCCAGGCGTACGTGGACGCGATGCCGCGGATCTTCCTCTACCTGGTGCCGGTCCTGCTGACCGGTCTCGCCCTCGCCTTCTTCCTCAAGGAGAAACCGCTGGTGTCCCACCACAGCCCCGAAGCGGCCGCCGAGCCCGCCGACATCCCCGCCGCCCGTGCCGTCCCCGCCGCCGCACCGGCTGCCGTGCCCGTGCCCGTACCCGTCCCCGCGGCCGCGCCCGTCGTGATCGCCCATGTCGCCGGGGTGCCGGTACGCGGCTGCGTCCAGCACCAGGACGGGACCACGGTGCCCCGGGCGGCGCTCACCCTCATCGACGCCCAGGGTCACCAGGTGGGTCGGGGCGCCAGCGACGGGGACGGGCGGTACGCGCTGAGCGTGCCCGGCTCCGGCAGTTACGTCCTGATCGCCGCGGCGGGAGGGCACCAGCCGCAGGCCGTCAGCGTCACCGTCGGCGAGCGGCCGGTCCAGCTCGACATCGTGCTCGGCGGCGCCGGCCGCCTCGCCGGCCGGGTCCTCACCCCGGACGGCGCCCCGGTCCGCGAGGCGACCGTCACCCTCACCGACGTACGCGGCGAGGTCGTCGCCGCCACCCGGACCGGCCACGAGGGCGGTTACGTCATCGGGGAACTGGTCGCGGGCGAGTACACCCTCGCCGCCAGCGCCGCCGCCTTCCGGCCCGCCGCGCTCCCGGTCAGCGTGCAGGCCGCCCGCGAGACCCGCCAGGACATCGAGCTGGCCGGCGGCGCGGTGCTGCGCGGGGTCGTACGCGCCTCGGGCGGGAGGCTCGTCGAGGACGCCCGGGTCACTCTGCTCGACGCCGCGGGCAACGTCGTCGACACCCTCACCACCGGTCCGGACGGGGCGTTCCGCTTCGTGGACCTCTCGACCGGCGAGTACACCGTGATCGCGGCCGGTTACCCGCCGGTGGCCACCGTTCTCCAGGTCGCAGGCGGCGGCCGGACCGAACGCGATCTCCAGCTCGGACACGAGGACTGACCGCCCGCCGAAGCGGGGAGCCGGAGCTGTTCGGCGCCCGCCCGGGTGCCCGGACCCGGCGCCCCGCCCGGTCCGGGCCCCTCAGAGCCCGACCAGTTCCATCAGCGAACGTACGGTGCTGATGACGGGGTCGCCGATCGCGCCCACGGTCGCGGCGATGCCGGCGACGGCCTCCAGGGTGCTCAGCCGCTCCGCGGGGGCCGCGGCGGGAACCGCGGAGACGGCCGGGAGCGAGGCGTCGATGCGCTGCGCGGTCGCCGGTGCCACCTGCGTCCGCAGGTCCCGCAACAGCTCGATCAGCTCGTCGATCGCTTCCTGCAGCGCCTGATCGACGGGCTGCGGGTCCTGAGCGGGCGCGTGGTTGACCATGCCGGTGTTGTGAGAGCCACCGTGCATGTTGACCACGTTGCCGAAGTTGTAACTGTCTCCGCTCATCCCGATGCCATCCCCGTGTTGCCGGTGCCGCCGTACATGTTCACCGTGTCGCCGAAGTAGTAGTTGCTGGGGTTGCTGATGGTCAGCCGCTCGACGCGGACGTTCAGTTCGGTGTCCGGGTGCTCGATGGCATGCGCGATCTGATGAACGAGCTGGTCGAGGTGGCCGGGGTGGCCCGTGACCAGGGCCGTCGACCGGCCGTTGGATTCGACGGCCAGCACGTAGTGCGAGGACGCCGTCAGCACGGTCAGCATGTCCACCAGGTAGTAGACCAAGCCGCCCACGGTGACGAACCAGATGAACCCCATGACCCCGCCGAAGCTCTCCTCCCGCGCGAGAAACGTGGCGATGGTGCCGAACAGCGCGAGGGCCATCGCCACCACGACGGTCAGCGCCGTGCGCTTGAGGAAGAGGAGGACCGCCTCCTTGCGCTTCGGGTGGAGCACGAACGTGTAGACGCGGGCGACGTTCTGGAGCGGGTACGCGGCTCCCCCCACCCACAGCAGCCTCTTCGTGACGCGCAGATCGAGCGCGGGTGAACCAGGAGACTGCGCACGCACGGGTGGCGCCATCGGTGGAGGGGGCGAGGAGGCGCGAGGGCGGGCGGGCTGCGGCGACGCGGGTGAGCCCGCCGCGGTGGGTGGTCGTGACGGTGGCGGCGGTGGCCCGTTCGCTTCCATGCATCTCCTCGGAGTTGACCCGTGTTCACGCGAAGACTCATTAAGCACCCGCCCGAACCGCGTCACAAGTCACCTTCCAGCCTCCCTGATTGACCGTCATGTGCCACGCGGAGCTGCTCAGTTGGTCGAATTCCGGCAAATCGCTTCCGCGGGGTCGCCCCGGGTGCCCGACGGGTGCCGCAGCCGTCGTCGCGCGCCCACCGGGGACCGGGGGCGGCTCATGGTCTCAGGCACATCGGCCGACGCCGGCTACTCCTCGTCCCGCTCCCGCGCCGACGTCACCAGGGACACCAGCGCCCGCGCCCCCGGGCTCGTCGCCCGCTGCGGCGGAAGCACCACCACGCTTTCGTACCGCGCCGGTCGCGGCCCGCTCCCTGGGCCGGACGCCTCCGGCGCCACGAGGTCCAGGGCCACCAGCCGCGCCGCCTCCGGCTTGCGCGCGAAGTGGCGCGGGACGACCGCGATGCCCAGCCCTTCCTGGACCAGCTCCAGCAGGCTGTGCACGTCGTTCACCTCCAGGGCCACCGTCCGGCGCACCCCCGCCGAGGCGAAGGCCGCGTCGGCGGCCCGCCGGGGACCCCAGTCCGGATGGAAGTCGATGAATGACTCCTCGGGCAGCGCACCCCACTCGACCCCCGGCAGCCCGGCGAACCGGTGCCCGGCGGAGCACAGCACCACCATCTCCTCCGTCGCCAGGGGGATCAGCTCCCCGCGCCACTCCAGCGGGGACACCGTCGCCGCGAACGCCAGGTCGAGCCGCCCGTCCGCCACCCCGTCCAGCAGGCTCATCGTGCCTTCCTGGCGGAGCCGGATCTCCATGTGCGGGTGCTCCCGGTGGAACGCCGCCAGCAGCCTGGCCGGGCTCACCCCCGCCACGCACTGCTCCACCCCCACCGTCAGCGTGCCGCGCAGCAGCCCCCGTACGGCATCCACGGCGTCGCGCGCCGCCCGGGCCCCGGCCAGCGTCCGCACCGCCTCCACCAGCAGCGCCCGCCCCGCCTCCGTGAGCCGTACCGACCGGGTCGTCCGGCTGAACAACGGCGTCCGCAGCTCCTGCTCCAGCGCCCGCACGGACGCCGACAGACCCGACTGGGACACGGCGAGGCGCTCGGCGGCCCGGGTGAAGTGCTGCTCCTCCGCGACGGTGACGAAGTGCTCCAGCTGACGCAATTCCATGATTGATGAATCTAAACGATGAATGCCAGAGCTGTTTCCCGTTGGACTGCTGGATCTTTCTCCGTCAGCCTGGGGAAGGACCCCCT
This sequence comes from Streptomyces sp. NPDC002690, assembly GCF_053592415.1. Taxonomy (NCBI): domain Bacteria; kingdom Bacillati; phylum Actinomycetota; class Actinomycetes; order Kitasatosporales; family Streptomycetaceae; genus Streptomyces; species Streptomyces sp. NPDC002690. The sequence goes on from NZ_JBSFVR010000006.1 coordinate 51,799, forward strand.
CAGCGGATACCCGCCGCGGAGAGAGCCCCCGGCACTCCGGACCGGAGTGCCCGTCCGACGACCTCGCGGAGCCTTTCGTATGTACCTTCCGTCCGCCGACCGCTACTCCGCCATGCCCTACCGGCGCACCGGGCGCAGCGGCCTCCTGCTGCCCGCGCTCTCCCTCGGCCTGTGGCACAACTTCGGTGGCGACCGGACGCCGGACACGCAGGCCGCCATCCTGCGCCGGGCGTTCGACCTGGGCGTCACCCACTTCGACCTGGCGAACAACTACGGCCCGCCGCCCGGCTCCGCCGAGCTCACCCTCGGTCGCTCGCTGGCGACCGACTTCGCCACGCTCCGCGACGAGCTGATCATCTCCACCAAGGCCGGCTACCTGATGGGCCCGGGCCCGTACGGCGAGTGGGGCTCCCGCAAGAACCTGCTCTCCTCGCTCGACCAGAGCCTCGGACGGATGGGCCTGGAGTACGTCGACATCTTCTACTCCCACCGTCCCGACCCGGACACCCCGATGGAGGAGACGATGGGGGCACTCGACACCGCTGTCCGCTCCGGGCGGGCGCTCTACGCCGGCATCTCCAACTACTCGCCGGAGCAGACCCGCGAGGCCGCGGCCATCCTCAAGGACCTGGGCACCCCGCTCCTCATCCACCAGCCGCGCTACTCGATGCTGGACCGCTGGGTGGAGGACGGCCTCCTGGACGTGCTGGACGAGGTCGGGGCCGGCTCCATCGCGTATTCGCCGCTCGCCCAGGGCATGCTGTCCGACCGCTACCTCGACGGCATCCCCGAGGGCTCGCGGGCGGCGGGCTCCAGCCCGTTCCTGACGGCGGACGCCGTCACTCCCGCGCTGGTGGAGAAGCTGCGGGCGCTCGACGCGGTGGCCAAGGAGCGGGGCCAGTCGCTGGCCCAGCTGGCGCTCTCCTGGGTGCTGCGCGGCGGCCGGGTCACCTCCGCGCTGGTGGGCGCGAGCAGCGTCGCCCAGCTGGAGAACAGCGTGGAGGCCAGCCGCAACCTGGACTTCGACGCCGACGAGCTCGCGCTCGTCGAGTCGATCCTCAAGGGCGCGGACGCCGCCTGAGGGCCTTGGGTCGTGTCCGAGAATTCCCGCCGAGCGGTCCGAATTCTCGGACACGGCCCAAGGCGCCGCTCAGAGCCAGCCGTTGCGCCGGAAGCCCCGGTGGATCGCGTAGCACGCCAGGGCCATCAGCCCCAGTGCGAACGGGTATCCGTAGGTCCACCGGAGCTCCGGCATGTGCGAGAAGTTCATCCCGTACATCCCGCACACCATCGTCGGCACGGCGACTATCGCGGCCCACGCGGTGATCTTGCGCATGTCCTCGTTCTGCCCGACCGTCACCTGGGCCAGATGGGCCTGGAGCACCGAGTCGAGCAGCGAGTCGAAGGACGCCATCTGCTCGGTCAGCCGCGTGAGACGGCCCGCGACATCGCGGAAGTACGGCTGTGTCTCGGGGGCCAAGGCGGGCATGGGCCGGGTGGCGAGGGTCTGCAGCGGGCGGTCGAGCGGGGCGACCGCCCGCCTGAACTCCATCAGCTCACGCTTCAGTTGGTAGATCTTTCCCGCCTCGCCCCGGCCGGCGTCCACGCTGAACACGGCGGTCTCCACCGCGTCGACGTCGTGTTGCAGGGAGTCGGCGACCTCCGCGTAGGCGTCGACCACCGTGTCCGCGACGGCGTGCAGCACGGCGGCCGGACCCTGCCGCAGACGGGCGGGCTCGGCCTCCAGGGCCTCGCGCAGCGGGCCGAGCGAACCGTGGGAGCCGTGCCGCACCGTGATGACGAAGTCCTCCCCGGTGAAGACCATCAGCTCACCGGTGTTCACCACGTCGCTGGTGGCGGTGAACTGCTCGTGGGGGACGTAGCCGCACGTCCGGAAGACCGCGAACAGCCCCTTCCCGTACGGCTCCACCTTCGGGTGTTGGTGCCCGCGCAGCGCACTCTCGACCGCCACCGGGTGGAGGTCGAACAGCTTTGCCACGCGCGCGAGTTCCTCCTGGCCCGGCTCGTGGAGGCCGAGCCAGACGAAGCCGTTCCCGGTGCGGCGGACCCGGTGCAGGGCCTCCTCGGGGGAGTCGGCCAGGGGCTGCCGCACCCCGTCCTCGTACGACACGCAGTTCACGACCGAACTGCCGAGCGGCGAACGGGCCGGGTGGCTCAGGTCCACCGTGCGGTGGACCGCACGGCTCATCGCCCGGCGGATGGAACGGATCATCGGCACGGTGGCCCCCTCGGCATGAAAATACGCGAGGCCAGTTTGCCACTCGACCGGGGCGTCCTCCCAGGCCGTCCGTGGTCCGCGGCGAGCGCGTGCGCGCGTCGCGGACCGCCGATGTGCTCTGTGCGGCAACCGATCCGTTCCGGGCCGGTGTGCTCTACGCCGCGCAGAACTCGTTGCCCTCCGGGTCTTTCATGACCCACCAGTGCCCGGCCGGTCCTTGGTCGACCTCGCGGACCGGGGTGGCGCCCAGGTCCTTGAGCCGCTCCACCAGCCGTTCGAGGCCGCCGGGTTCGCTGTGGATGTCGACGTGCAGACGGTTCTTGCCGGATTTCTCCTCGGGAACCTCCTGGAAGAGCAGCCGCCGCCCGGCGCCCACCCCACTGGTTTCGTCGAAGGGGTCGTCGGGGTGGCGGATCGCGGCGTAGCCGCGGAAGATCTTGCGCCCGTGGTGCTCGGCGACCGCGTCCTCCCCGAGCTGTCCGGCGGCCAGCAGCCGTGTGACGAGCGGGCTCGGGTCCTCCACCTCGTAGTCCAGCGCGGCGGCCCAGAAGTCGGCCAGGATCGGCGCGTCCCCGCTGTCGATGACGAGTTTCCAGTGCAGTGCCATGGATCCACTCTCCCGCACCCTCCCGGTCCGCGCCGCCCGCGCGAGCCTCGGGCCGCCCTGCGGGCGCGGGGCGGACGGAGGGGCGGACGGAGGGGCGGTGCCGCCCGCTCCGGGGCGGCACCGCCCCTGGATCAGGAGGTGACCGACCAGGTCAGCGTGTCGGTCGCGGCGGTCTTGGCCTTCGGGTCGCGGAGGGAGGCCGTGGTGTCCGCGAGGCGTGCCATGAGGGTGTGGGTGCGTCCGTCCGCCGTGACACCGAGCTGTTGCGGCACCACGCTGGTCAGGCCCCGCGCCTGGGTGGCCTCGGTTCCGTCGACGTACCACCGCAGGTCGAGCTGGGAGAGGCCCGTCGTCAGCGTGGCGACGTTCACGGTGACCGTCTGGCCGCGGCTCACCGTGGTGGCGGTGGTGGTCGCGGTGAGCGCGGAGGCGTACCGGTAGAAGCCGCTGATCATCGCTTCCCGGCCGGGCAGGTTGAACTTGTCCGTGGAGAGCGATCGCATCAGGGAGTCGGCGGTGGGCCGGTAGACGCCCAGCGGATAGTACGAACTGCCCGTGTATGTACCGACGGTGCCGCCCGAGGGGTCGCTCTCGCCGAGCCAGCGGTACCACTTGGCCTGGGCCGACGTGAGCTGCGCGGCCGTGCGGACGGTGGAGTTGGGCTCGACGGGCTCCGCTCCGGTGTACGTGCCGTAACTGTCGTACGTGTACTCGTCGGCGAGCAGGCCGATCGAGTGGCCTATCTCGTGGGCGGCGATCAGGCTGGACTGGCTGTTGTCGGACGAGAGGGTGGAGACACCGGCGAAGGAGTAGGAGGAACCGAGCCCCGAGTAGCCCGCGCCGCCGTACTTCGTGGAGTTGGAGACCACGACGACGAGATCGGCCGCGGGGGCCTTGGCGGCGTACGTCCTGACCTTGGCGAGGTCCACGCAGATGAGCCGCTCGGTGCTGGAGCACCAGAAGTACGAGCCGAGCGCGGTGTTCTTGACCACGCCCGCCGAGGGGTCGCCGGAGATGCCGGACTCGGCCGAAACGGCCCCGACCGCCCACACGTTGAACAGGCCCGTGTAGCTCCGGTAGGGCTCGACGGCGGTGACCTCCGCCCACCGGGCGCGGGCGTCGGCGAGGAAGTCGGCCTGCTGGGACGCGGTGTAGCCGTCGCCGATGATCGCCACGTCCATGCGGGCGGCGCTCGGGCCGGTCTGGGAGAGGACGGTGACCGCGCCGTCCGTGGCCGTCGCGGCGTCGGCGGAACGGGATGCCGCGGACTGTGCCGGGGCGGAGGCCGCGTACGGCGATACAGCGGGCACCTGGACGTGCCTGCCCTCGCCCGCCGGATCGGCGAAGTACTCGGCCCGGACGGTGGAGCCCTGCGCGGCGGAGCCGGGAGCGTTGCCCGCCGAGGCCGTACCGGTGGTGACGGAGAGGGCGGCGACGAGTACCAGTCCGGCGGCGAGGGCGGTTCTGCGCATGCGTGGGGGCACGGGGATCTCCTGCGGGGGTGGGCCCGCGTTCCGGCGGTGGGGCGCGGGCGGTGACGGGGGAGGGGGCGTGCCGGTCGTGCGGGTGTCGATGCGGGCCCTCGCGGACGCGTGGGGCGGGTGCGAGTGAACCTAGGTAAACCCGAGTAAATCGGTAAGTAAATATGATTAATCGTGCGATGAAACTAGGGCTTCCGGATGTCTCTGGCAAGAGCCGGGACGGAAGTTGACGGTGTGCCGGATGCGCGAGGCCCCCCTCGTGCCGCCCGTCCGCCACCGCCCCCGAGGCGTCCGGACCGCGGCGACATGCCGATCAGGGGTGACACCCGGTGCCCGGACGTGCCAGCCTTCGAAGCGGTACGCCCCGGGGGCCCGTCGCCCGGTGTACGCGACCACCGCCGCACCGCATCCGCACGAACCGGCTCCTCGCCGGGAAGCGACGAGAGGAAGATACGTGCCGCAAGTTTCGGGCAACCTCCTGGCCATCAGCGATCTCCACGTCAGCTACGAGGAGAACCGCAAAATCGTCGCCGGCCTCCGCCCGGAGACGGACGAGGACTGGCTGCTGGTCGCCGGGGACGTCGGCGAGATGTCGGAGGACATCGCCTGGGCCCTCGGCACTCTCGCCTCCCGCTTCGCCAAGGTCCTCTGGGCGCCCGGCAATCACGAGCTGTGGACGCCTCCGAAAGACCCCCTGCGCCTACGCGGGGTGGAGCGTTACGACCACCTCGTGGAGCTGTGCCGGAGCCTCGGGATCGTCACGCCCGAGGACCCCTATCCGGTCTGGCAGGGACCCGGGGGGCCCGTGACCGTAGCCCCGCTCTTCCTGCTGTACGACTACACCTTCCGCACCGACGCCGCGCTCAGCCGCGAGGAGGCGCTGGCCGCAGCCCAGGAGGCGGGCGTGGTCTGCACCGACGAGTACCTGCTGCACCCGGACCCGTACGACAGCCGCCACGCCTGGTGCGAGGCGCGGGTGCGTCTGACCGAGGAACGCCTCGGCGCGCTCGACCCGGCGATGCCGCTCGTCCTGTTCAACCACTACCCACTCGTCCGCACGCCCATGGACATCCTGCGCTACCCCGAATTCGCCCTCTGGTGCGGCACGGAACGGACAGCGGACTGGCACCGCCGCTTCCCGGTCGCCGCGATGGTCTACGGACACCTCCACATCCCCCGGTCCACGGTGTACGACGGGGTCCCCTTCGAGGAGGTGTCCGTCGGCTACCCGCGCGAGTGGCAACGGCCCGGACACCCCCGCACCGTGCCGCCCCGGCGTATCCGCCCGGTCGTCCCCGCGGTACGGGGAGAGAGGTGATGCTGCGGGCGGTCCTGCCGACCGCGGTCGCCGTGGAAGAGACCTTCACCGACCCGCCGGAGGCGGAGCTGTACCCGGAGGAGGCAGCACTCGTCCGCCACGCGGTGGACAAGCGCCGCAAGGAGTTCACCACCGTCCGGTACTGCGCCCGCCGGGCGCTCGGCACACTCGGGCTGCCGCCGGGCCCGGTGCTCCCCGACCGGTACGGCGCCCCGCGCTGGCCCGCCCGGATCGTCGGCAGCCTCACCCACTGCCACGGGTACCGGGCCGCGGCACTCGCCCACGGCGCGGCCGTCACGATGCTCGGCATCGACGCCGAGCCCCACGGGCCCTTGCCGGAAGGGGTGCTGGAGACGATAGCCCTTCCCGCCGAACGCGCCTGGACACGGTCCGCGCCGGCCGGGACGCACTGGGACCGGCTGCTGTTCAGCGCCAAGGAATCCGTCTACAAGGCCTGGTACCCGCACACCGGCCAGCGGCTCGGCTTCGAGGACGCGGAACTCCGCTTCGACCCCGTCCGGGGCACCTTCACCGCCCGGCTGCTCGCACCGCCCCCCGCGCGGCCCCCCGGCCGTCCGCCGCTGCCCCGGACGCTCGACGGGCGGTGGTCGACCGGCAACGGACTGGCCGTCACCGCCGTCGTGGTGACACCCCCCACCGCGTAGCCGCGGCCGGACCCGCTCCCCGCGTCGCGCGGAGCCGGCCCCGTGGCGACCACACGACCGCCACCCGCCCGGACGCGTGCGGACCACGCGGCTCCGCCACGGGCCGCCCTGTCCGGGTAACCGCGCGAGTCACGCCCGCACGCCGTGGCCCGCGCGCACCGGGGCGCGTACCGTATGGCCGCATGAAGATCCTGATCAGTGCCGACATGGAGGGCGCGACCGGTGTGACCTGGCCGGGGGACGTCCTGCCGGGCACTCCCCAGTGGGAGCGCTGCCGTTCCATGTTCACCTCGGACGTGAACGCCGCGGCTCTCGGCTTCTTCGACGGGGGAGCCGACGAGGTCCTCGTCAACGAAGCCCACTGGAGCATGCGCAACCTGCTCCTGGAGCGGCTCGACGAGCGCGTCGAGATGATCACCGGACGGCACAAGACCCTCTCCATGGTCGAGGGCATCCAGCACGGGGACGTCGACGCGGTCGCCTTCGTCGGCTACCACACGGGCGCCGGCACCGAGGGCGTCCTGGCCCACACCTACTTGGCCAACTCGATCACCGGCGTCTGGCTGAACGGCGTACGCGCCAGTGAGGGACTGCTCAACGCGCACGTCGCCGCCGAATACGGCGTGCCCGTCGTGCTGGTCACCGGCGACGACCTGACCTGCGTGGACGCCGAGGGATACGCCCCCGACGCCCGCAAGGTCGCCGTCAAGGACTACGTCTCCCGGTACGCGGCGGTGTGCCGTACCCCCGCCCGTACCGCCGCCGACATCCGCGCCGCAGCCGCCGAGGCCGTGCCGCTGGCCGTCCGGCACGACCCCGTCACCGGGGCCGGCTTCACCGTGGAGCTGGAGTTCGACGCCGAGCACCTGGCCGGAGCCGCCACCGTCGTCCCGGGCGTGACACAGAACGACGTACGGCGCGTCGGGTACACCAGCGCGACGATGTACGAGGGAATTCGCACGTTCAAGGCGGTCACCACGATCGTGTCCGCCGCAGTGGAGGAACAGTATGGCTGAGTCGCCCGCCCCGTCCCCTTCCGTGGACCAGCAGGCCCTCGACGAATCGGTGACGTTCACCTCGGAGCTCATCCGGATCGACACCACCAACAACGGCGACGGCACCTGCCAGGAGCGCCCGGCCGCCGAATACGTCGCCGCGCGCCTCGCGGACATCGGCCTGGAGCCGGTCCTGCTGGAGCGCACCCCGGGCCGGACCAACGTGGTGGCCCGCATCGAGGGCACCGACCCGTCCGCCGACGCCCTCCTCGTCCACGGACACCTCGACGTCGTCCCCGCCGAGGCCGCCGACTGGACCGTGCACCCCTTCTCCGGCGAGGTGCGCGACGGTGTCGTCTGGGGGCGCGGCGCCGTCGACATGAAGAACATGGACGCGATGATCCTCGCGGTCGTCCGGGGCTGGGCCCGCGCCGGCGTCCGCCCCCGCCGCGACATCGTCATCGCCTACACCGCCGACGAGGAGGCCAGCGCCGCCGACGGCTCCGGCTTCCTCGCCGAGCGGCACGCCGGCCTCTTCGAAGGCTGCACCGAGGGCATCAGCGAGTCCGGCGCCTTCACCTTCCACGCGGGCGACGGCCTCTCCCTCTACCCGATCGCCGCCGGCGAGCGCGGCACGGGCTGGGTGCGGCTCACCGCGCACGGCAGGGCCGGGCACGGCTCCAAGGTCAACCGCGACAACGCGGTGACCCGGCTGGCAGCCGCCGTCACCCGGATCGGCGAGTACACCTGGCCCGTCCGCCTCACTCCGACCGTGCGGGCCGCGCTCACCGAGATCGCCGCGCTGCACGGCCTCACCGCCGACCTCGACGCCCCGGGCTTCGACGCCGACGAACTCCTCGGCAAGCTCGGCCCCGCCGCCGCCCTGATCGCGCCGACCATCCGCAACAGCAGCAACCCCACCCAGCTGGACGCCGGATACAAGGTCAACGTCATCCCCGGCCACGCCACCGCCGTCATCGACGGACGCGTGGTCCCCGGCGGCGAGGACGAGTTCCGCACCACCATGGACCTGCTCACCGGCCCCGGCGTCGACTGGGAGTTCATCCACCACGAGGTGCCGCTGACCGCCCCCGTGGACTCCCCGACCTTCGCCAAGCTGCGCGCCGCCGTCGAACTCTTCGACCCCGGCGCGCACGCCGTCCCGTACTCCATGTCGGGCGGTTCGGACGCCAAGCAGTTCTCGCGCCTCGGCATCACCGGCTACGGCTTCTCACCGCTCAAACTGCCGGTCGGATTCGACTACCAGGCGCTCTTCCACGGCGTCGACGAACGCGTTCCCGTGGACGCCCTGCACTACGGGGTCCGCGTCCTCGACCACTACCTGCGCAGCGCCTGACCACGACGAGGGAATCAACCATGGCGTCCAGCCGGCCCAGCACGGCCCAGCCCGGTACCACCCAGCCCGGCACGACCACCACGACCGCCCCGGTCCCGGCCCCGTACGGCACCTGGTCCACGCCCGTCGACGCGGCGCTCGCCGCCTCGCACGACGGCCGCCCGGAGTACGTCGGCACCGTCGGCGACGAGGTCTGGTGGACCGAACCCCGCCCCTCCGAAGGCGGCCGGCGCGCCTTGGTGCGCCGGAGCGCGGAGGGCGCGATCACCACGGTGCTGCCCGCACCCTGGAACGCCCGCAGCCGGGTCATCGAGTACGGCGGACAGCCCTGGGCCGGGGTTGCCCGCGAGGCCGGAGGCCCGCTCGTCGTCTTCGTGAACTTCGCCGACCAGCGGCTCTGGGCGTACGCCCCGGACGGCCCCGACGAGCCCTGGCCGCTCACCCCGGTCTCCGCCGTCGGCGGCGGACTGCGCTGGGTGGACCCGCAGATCCACCCGGACCGGGGCGAGGTCTGGTGCGTCCTGGAGGAGTTCACCGGTGAGGGCGCCGGCGACGTGCGCCGGGTGGTGGCCGCCGTGCCGCTGGACGGCTCCGCCGCCGGCGACCGCGCCGCCGTGACCGAACTCTCCGACGACCGCCACCGCTTCGTCACCGGACCCCGGCTCTCGCACGACGGCCGCCGGGCCGCCTGGATCGCCTGGGACCACCCGGACATGCCGTGGGACGGCACGGTCGTGATGCTCGCCGAGGTCACCACCGAGGGCACCTTCACCGGAGTCCGGCCGCTCGTCGGCGACACCGACGAATCGGTCTGCCAGGTGGAGTGGGACCGGGACGGCTCCCTGCTCTTCGTCTCCGACATCAGCGACTGGTGGCAGCTCCAGCGCATCCGGCCCGACGCCGTCGCGGGCGGAGCCGTACCGACCACCACCCTCTGCCCCGGCCGGGGCGAGGAGTTCGGCGGACCGCTCTGGAAGATCGGCCTGCGCTGGTTCCAACCGCTCGACAACGGCCTGATCGCCGTCCTCCACGGCACGGGCACCACCCGGCTCGGCGTGCTCGACCCGGAGACCGGCGAACTCGTCGACGTGGCCGGACCCTGGACGGCCTGGGCGGAGACCCTGGCCGTCCGCGGCGACCGCGTCGTCGGAGTCGCCGCGAGCCCGCACACCGGCTACGAGGTCGTCGAGCTGGACACCTCCACCGGCCACACCCGGACCATCGGCGCACCGCACACCGACGCCGTCGACCCGGCGTACTACCCCCAGCCGCAGGAACGCACCTTCTCCGGGCCGGACGGCCGAGACGTGCACGCCCTGGTGTACCCGCCCCGCAACCCCGGCCACACCGGCCCCGAGGGTGAACTGCCGCCGTTCGTCGTCTGGGCGCACGGCGGTCCGACCAGCCGCGTCCCGCTCGCCCTCGACCTGGAGGTCGCGTACTTCACCTCGCGCGGCATCGGAGTCGTGGAGGTCAACTACGGCGGGTCGACCGGCTACGGGCGCACCTACCGCGAACGGCTGCGCGAACAGTGGGGCGTCGTGGACGTCGCGGACTGCGCCGCCGTCGCCGAGGCGCTCGCGGCCGAAGGCTCCGCCGACCGGACCCGGCTGGCGATCCGGGGCGGCAGCGCCGGCGGCTGGACCGCCGCCGCCTCCCTCACCAGCACCGACGTCTACGCCTGCGGGGCCATCAGCTACCCCATCCTGGACCTCACCGGCTGGGCGGTGGGCGAGACCCACGACTTCGAGTCGCAGTACCTGGAGTCACTGGTCGGCCCGCTAGCCGAGGTGCCCGACCGCTACCGCGAGCGGTCGCCACTGACCCACGCCGACCGCCTGCGCACCCCGTTCCTGCTGCTCCAGGGACTGGACGACGTGATCTGCCCGCCCGTCCAGTGCGAGCGTTTCCTCGCCGCGATCGAGGGACGCGGCATCCCGCACGCCTACCTCACCTTCGCGGGGGAGAGCCACGGCTTCCGGTTGGAAGCCACCCTGATCCGCGCCCTGGAAGCCGAACTCTCCCTCTACGCGCAGACCTTCGGCATCGACGGGGTGGACGTCCCGGTCCTGGAGCTGAAGCGATGACCATGTCCGCCACACCCCCGTCCACCGCCGCCGGCCCCGTACCGCTCGCGCGGGCCGCCAGACTCCGGCCCGGCGCCCGGGTCGCGATCGTCTCGCCCAGCGGCCCCGTACCCGCCGAACGGATGGACGCCGGGCTGGACATCCTGCGCGGCTGGGACCTCGACCCCGTCGTCGCCCCGCACGCCCGCGACGTCCACCCCGAACTGCGCTACCTCGCCGGGACGGACGAACACCGCGCGCGGGACCTCCAGGAAGCCTGGTGCGACCCGTCCGTGGACGCGGTCCTCTGCGCCCGCGGCGGCTACGGCGCGCACCGCATGGTCGACCTGCTCGACTGGACCGCCATCCGCGCGGCCGGCCCCAAGCCGTTCGTCGGCTACAGCGACGTCACCGTGCTGCACGAGGCGTTCGCGCTGCGCGCGGGGTTCTCCACTCTGCTCGGCCCGATGGTCGGCGCCGAGACCTTCCTCAAGGACGCCGCCACCCAGGACGCGCTGCGCGCCACCCTCTTCGAACCCGAGTCGGTACGGACCCTGGGCCTGGAGACCGCGGCCTCCCTGGTGCCCGGCCGGTCCCGTGGCGTCACCTACGGCGGATGCCTCAGCCTCCTCGCGGCCGACCTCGGCACCCCCGGCGCCCGCACCTCCGGCAGGGGCGGCCTCCTGCTCATCGAGGACGTCACCGAGGACCCGTACCGCATCGACGGCTTCCTCACCCGCCTGCTGCGCTCCGGCGCACTGGACGGCGTCGCCGGAGTGGTCTGCGGCTCCTGGGAGAGCTGTGGACCGTACGACCGGGTCCGCGCGGTACTCGCCGACCGGCTCGGCGCCCTCGGGGTGCCCGTCGTCGAGGAGCTGGGATTCGGCCACGGCCCGACCACGCTCACCGTCCCGCTCGGACTCCCGGCCGTGCTCGACGCCCCCGCTGAGGGCGGGCAGGCGACCCTCACGGTGGAGGTGCCCGCGCTGATCTGAC
>NZ_JBSFVR010000007.1:0-60430 GCF_053592415.1 Streptomyces sp. NPDC002690
CCGTGGGCGGCGACGGTGCGGTCGCGGTAGTCGAGGACCTCGGGGAAGTTGTGCCCGGTGTCGACGTGCAGGAGGGTGAAGGGGATCGGTGCGGGGGCGAAGGCCTTCAGCGCGAGGTGGAGCATCACGATGGAGTCCTTGCCGCCGGAGAAGAGGATCACCGGCCGCTCGAACTCCCCCGCCACCTCACGGAAGATGTGCACCGCCTCCGACTCCAGCGAGTCCAGGTGCGAGCGCCGGGGATGCGGGGGTTCGGCGCGCGCGCGTTCCGGGGCCGTCGGGCGGGGGCCGGTGACGGTGTCGGTGCGGGGCGCCGGGCCGGTATGCGTACCCGCTTCCGTGGTGGGGCCGGTCGTGGGGGTGCCGGTCGTGGGGGTGCCGGCGGCGGGGGCGCCGGTCCTGAGGGTGCCGTTCACGCGGGTGCTGGTCGTGAGGGTGCCGTTCACGCGGGTGTCGTTCATGCGGGGTCCTCCCCGTCGTGCGGGACCGGTGCGCCGTGGCGATCCGGTCCGTCGAGCAGTTCCAGGACGGCGTCGGCCGATTCGGTCACCGTCCGGCGGTGGGCCTCGATCCGCAGATCCGGTGAGTCCGGCACCTCGTACGGGTCGTCCACGCCGGTGAGGCCGCTGATCTCGCCCGCCGCCTGCTGGGCGTACAGCCCCTTCACGTCGCGTACCGAGCAGACCTCCACCGGCGTCGCGACGTGGACCTCCAGATAGCGGGTGCCGCTCTTCTCGTGCCGGGCGCGGACCGCCTCGCGGCTGTCGGCGTACGGGGCGATGACCGGGACGACGGCGACGACACCGTTGCGGGCGAGGACCTCGGCGACCAGCCCGATGCGCTGGACGTTGGTGTACCGGTCCTCGCGGGTGAAGCCGAGCCCCGCCGAGAGGAACGTGCGGATCTCGTCGCCGTCCAGCACCTCGACCCGGCGGCCCGACGCGCGCAGCCGATCCTCGACCGCCCGGGCCACGGTGCTCTTGCCGGAGCTGGGCAGGCCGGTCAGCCATACGGTGGCGCCGCCGGACGGAATGCGGCAGGGATTCAGCACGGGTACCCCCAGGCGCGGGAGATCTCGCGCAGTCGCGCGGGGACTTCCTCGGCGGAGGGCAGGGCGCGGGCCTGCTGGATTCGACCGGATTTGATGTTGTCGCTCCAGTCCCCGATGAATGCCTGGAAAGGACCGTGGTCCTGCTTTCCGTAATTCAGCATGTCCGGCGTCCATTCGACGCCGATGAATTCGCAGATTTCCTTCGTGACGGCGGCGGGGTCCTCCGTCAATTCCTCGTACCGCACGGTGAGGCCGGGCAGGGCGGCCCGTGCCTCGTGGACGGCGTCCACGTAGGTCTTCACCTCGGACACGGTCGCGTCGAGGTCGCGGTCGGGGCGGCCGTTGATGAGCGAGCTGACCATCGAGGCGGGGTGGCGGAGCAGGAAGACGAAGCGGGCGTCGGGCCAGGCCGCGTGGAGCCGCCGCCAGATGAGGGCGTTGCCCGGCGTCTTGTCGACGATGACGTCCTTGCCGCTGTGCACCAGCTCGCGGTGGAGGACCCGGTCCCAGAGGAGATGTTCCAGTTCTTCCCGGTCAAGGCCGAGTTTGTCCATCGCCTTCTCGCTGTACGCCTTCTGCAGCCGCACCTCCAGGGTGCGCAGGTGCATCTCGTGCGGGGCGCGCACCGAGGGATGGCTGTTGAGCAGCACCCGCAACAGGGTCGAGCCGGAACGCACGGAAGAGATGACGAAGACGGGGTCCGGAACCAGCCGTGCGCCCCGGGGGGCGGGCCTCGCCGGTGCCGGTCGTCGGGTGGTCGCCGCGCCCACGCGGTTCCTCAGGGCGCGCAACGTCCGGCGGGCCCGGCGGCCGGCCGCCCTCACCCGTGGGTCGTGCTGGAGCATTCGGTTCGTACCTCCTCGGACATGCGGAATTCCGCACTGCGTACTCCGAGTTTTATTACGTGTTCATTAAGCGGCCGTGATTCGAAACTGTGGCGTGCGTGAGATTTCTCTGAAAGATTGATGAGAAAGGGGGCTGTGTTACCGTCGCCCGTGTGCGGAGAGATATAATTCCAGGAACGAATTTCCGGAACGGGATGGGAGAATCGCCGCCGTCACCGGGTGGGAGCGCGCCGGGTGAGGGGCGTGGGACTCGGGGCCGTGGGACTCGCGGCGGTCCGACCCGTCTTCTCGTCACCGGTGGAGCGGGCTTCGTCGGTTCCGGGTACGTACGCCATGTGCTGGGCCCCGACGGGCCGGGCGACGTGACCGTCACCGTCCTGGACAAGCTGACCCACGCGGGCACCCTGACCAACCTCACGACCGTGCTCGCCGACCCCCGTTTCGGCTTCGTGCACGGGGACGTCTGCGATCCGGCGGTCGTCGCCCGGCTGGCCGCCCGGCACGACGAGATCGTGCACTTCGCGGCCGAGACGCAGGTGGACCGTTCGGTCGACGGTACGGCCGTCTTCGTGTCGACCAATGTGCTCGGCACCCAGACCCTCGCGGAGGCCGCGTCGCGCGGCGGGGTCCGCAGGTTCGTCCACGTCTCCACCGACGAGGTGTACGGCCCCGGGGGCGCGGGCCCGCGCGCCGAGGACGCCCCGCTCGCCCCCGACTCCCCGTACTCCGCGTCGAAGGCGTCCTCCGACCTGATCGCACTGGCCCACCACCGCACCCACGGGCTCGATGTCCGCGTCGTCCGGGCGGCCGGCACCTACGGCCCGCACCAGTTTCCCGAGCACACCGTGCCGTCCCTCGTGACCCGTCTGATGGGCGGCCTCGACGTGCCGCGCGGGGGCGGGGGCGGGAGGACCCGGGTGCGGGACTGGCTGCACGTCGACGACCACTGCCGGGGCATCGAACTCGCCCGGACCCGGGGCCGCCCCGGCCGCACCTACAACCTCGGCGGCGGCGCGGCGCTGAGCGAGGAAGAGCTGACCGGGCTGCTGGCGGAGCTGTGCGCCGACCCCCCGGCGGACCGCCGGGCCGAGGCGTTCCCGCGCACGGACCGCGTACCGCTGTCAGGCGCCGCCCGGTCGCGCGCGTGTTCGGAACTGGGCTACCGGCCGCGCCGTGCGCTCACCGAGGCGCTCGCCGAGACCACCGCCTGGTACCGGGACAATCGTGCCTGGTGGGAGCCACTCACCTCCTGACCGGGCCCGGCTCGCAGGGGTACGGGAGGGCCCGGACAGGGGCCCGGACAGGGGTACGGCCAAGGGGTACGGGCGGGGCATTTGGGGCGGTCCGTGAACCGGAACGAGGCACTCAACTCGACCTGTTGACGGTTCTCGGACACTTAGGCGAGGTCAAGGCAGTGTCCTAACGTCACGTCACTCGGTTAGATGAGTGTGGACACCAGAACGCCTCGGTTCGACGATCAACCCGCCCTGAGCATGACCAAGGTGGACAGCGACCCCGCGCAGGTCATCGTCAACCACGCCAGCTTCCGGGTGCAGCTTCCCCCGGGCCAGCGCGCACGGCTGCGGGGTGCGGCTCCGGTCGGCGCCGCACGCGTCCCGGCGATGAGCGGAGCGGGGGGGCGCAGGCGGGCCCCGGTCGTCTGGAGCGGGAGGTCGGAGCCGGGCGACCCGGGGGCGTCGGGCCTGCTCCAGGCCGTACGCAACTCCTCCACCGGCCACCTGGACGGCCGCACGGCCACCGGTGCCACCCGGCTCGTCCCGCACCTGGACGAGACGCAGCCCAACCCGGTGCTGCCGTCCCCGCAGCGCACGGGCGGCCCGCTCCTCCCGCCCATGCGGCAGGCGGTCGGCGCGTACGACGGGACCGGCCCCGCGTACGACGGCGCGAGCAGCGGCTACGACGGCAGCTTCGACCGGTACGACGAGAAGTTCGGCAACGGCCGGTTCGGCGACGACCGGTTCGAGGACGACCCGGACGAGGACCCCGAGGTCCGTGACCGGCGGACCGCCGGCGACTCCGTCCGGCACGCCTACTACCCGGGCCGCCGCATGAACCTCGGCGTCGTCCTCTTCCCGCTCCGCGTCTTCCTCGGCTTCATCTCCATCTACGCGGGCATGGGCAAGCTCAGCGACCCCGTCTTCTTCGACGGCGGCGAACGCGGCTCCATGGTCAAGTGGCTGAACTCGCTCCACCCGTGGGAGGCGGCCGAACCGCTGCGGGACGCCGCACTCACGCACCCGGTCGGCGCCGGACTCACCGTCGCCTTCCTGCAGGTCGTCGTCGGTGTGCTCACCGTTCTCGGCCTCTGGCAGCGCGTCGCCGCCGCCTTCGGCGCGCTGCTCTCCGCCGCGCTGCTGGTGACGGTCAGCTGGCACACCGTCGCCGTCTTCGACGCCCCGGACATCATCTTCCTCGCGGCCTGGAGCCCGCTCGTCATTGCGGGCGCCCCGGTCTACTCGGTGGACGCCCGACTGGCCGGCGAGGCGTGGCGCCGGCTCGGCCCGCGCTCCGGGATCTGGGACCTGCGCAGCCGGGTCCTCCGGCGCGGATCGGTCCTGGCGAGCGTGGTCGTCGGACTCACGCTGCTCGTCGGCTCCGTGCTGGGTGGCGCGGTCCGTTCCACCCAGGTCGTGACCGTGCCGGGCCCGAACGAGAAGCCGACCAACCAGCTTCCCGGCGTCCCGCTCCCGGAGGAGACCCCCGAGAAGCCCAAGGCGCCGAAGAAGCCGGTCCGGGAGAACACCCCCGTGCCGTCCCGTTCCGTCGCCCCGGTGACCCCGTCCGCCGAGCGCACCACCCCGAGCACCGAGGCCACCGCCGGAGAGGCGTCCACCGGTACGGGCGCCGAGCCGAGCGCGACGCAGGGCACCGCCCAGCAGCCCCCGCGGCAGGAGACGGCTCCCGAGGCACCCCCGTCCGCCAGCTCCGGCCCGTCCTCCTCCGGTTCCACCACCGGCTCGGGTGACGGAGGCGGCGCCACCGGCGGTGACACCTCGGACCCGTCCGACGGTGACAGCGGCTCCGGCGACTCGACCTCCGGCGGCGGCCGGAACCCGCTCGGTGGCCTCCTCGGCTGAGGGGCGCAGCCGGGTAGCACCCGGTAGCACGGGGAAGAGGTCCCACCGGAACGTCCGGTGGGACCTCTTCCCCGTCGTGGCCGGCGCCGGTTCTCCGTTCGGGCCGGTGCCGGTGCCGGTGCTGGTGCCGGCGTGCGGGTTCGCGTTTCGGGTTCGGATACGGCGCGCGGGGCCGGGCCCGGGTACGTGGATACGGCGCGCGGGGCCGGGCCCGGGGCCGGGCCCGGGTACGTACGCGAACGGCACCGTGAATCCGGCCTGTTCGGTGGGCCCGGACGGTCAGCCGGAGTGCGCGCCGAGCTCCTTGGCGGCCTCGGTCAGGTCCTTGGCCGTGTCGATGGCCCGCCAGTAGGCGCCCTGCGGCAGCGGGTATCCGGCCAGCAGGCGCTCGCGGGCCAGCCGGGGGAAGGTGGTCCGCTCATGGTCGCCCCGGTCGGGCAACAGCTCCGTGAAGGCCGGGGAGAACACGTACACACCGGCGTTGATCAGGTACGGGGACGGCGGCGACTCGATGAAGTCGGTGATGTGCCCGAACGTGTCCGTCTCCACGGCACCCCACGGAATGCGTGGCCGGGCAAGGGCGAGCGTGGCGGTGGCATCGCGCTCCGCGTGGAACGCGGCCATCTCGCGCAGCGAGAAGCGGGTCCAGATGTCGCCGTTCGTGGCGTACCAGGGCTGCTCCGGATCGGGCAGCCGGGCGGCGGCGTACTTCAGCCCACCGCCACGCCCCAGGGGCTCGTTCTCGACGACCGTCATCACGTTCAGCGGGAGGACGGCGGAGTCCAGCCACTCCTGGAGCACCTCGGCGAGATGGCCGCACGAGATCACGACGTCGCTGACGCCCTCGGCGGCCAGCCAGGAAAGCTGATGGCCGATGATCGGGGTCCCGGTGCCCGGGATCTCGACCATCGGCTTGGGACGGTCATCGGTGTACGGGCGCAGCCGCGACCCCTGGCCACCGGCCAGGACCACGGCTTGCGTCGGATACGTATGCAGCATGCCAGGCACGATATGCGGTGCCGGCCGGTCGCGGTCAGAACTGCTGGTCAGCTGAACTGCGCGACGCCCGAGGCGAACGAGGTGTCGCAGACCGGCCGCGAGAAGCGGTGCGCACGCGTCGGGCCGTACTGCTCGACGGCCGCCTTGCCGAGCGCCTTGGCGATCGACATGCAGTGCCGGGCGAGCGAAGGCTTCTCCTCCACGGCCCGCTGAAGGCCCGTCAGGGCGACGCCCGGGTCCTTCTCCTTGAGCTCGACGAGCAGCTTCTCGCGCAGGATGTCCTGCGGCGCGAGGGGCTTGGCCTTCTGCGACACGGTCGCCGAGGCGGTGGTCAGCAGCTGTGTGTCCGTGTTCGGCGCTGACCACGGCACGCGGGTGACCGCGAGCGTCCCGGACAGGACCATGACGACGGGCAGGACGAAGGCGAGAGTTCGGCCGATTCGGCGCGCGGTGTGGGTCACGCAGCGAGCGTAGCGGTCCGTGATGTGACGACGACCTTCCGTCACTCTCGCGGGGGAGAGTTCGAGCGGGTTTTTCGAATCCGCAGTTGACGGGGAGGGGCGAAATGCCCCGGGTGGGGCCGGTATTCACCGCTCGCGCCGATCCGGAACCCCAAACCTGCCGGACTGCGGGAGGTGTGTACGACGACGGGTGGGTGCGCGAACGGCGGCAGGTGGGGCGCGTACGACGCTGGCGGGGGTGCGAACGGCGACGGTGCGGCGCGTACGACGGTGGTGGGTGTGCGAACGGCGACGGTGCGCGTACAACGGTGGCGGGTGTGTGAGCGGCGACGGTGGGGCGCGTACGACGACGGTCCCGCCTCCTCGGAAGGAGACGGGACCGTCGGTTGCGTTCAGCTGCTGCTCGGGCGGTCAGGCGCCCGTGCGGCGGTGCTCCCCAGCCCGGGAGCGTGGGCGATCAGGCGGTGAGGCGCTCGCCCGTCGAGGTCGCGAAGACGTGCAGCTCGTCCGGACGCGGGACGACGTGCAGCTTGGTGCCCTTCTCCGGGACGGCGCGGCCACCGACGCGGACCACGAGGTCCTTGTGCTGGCCGCCGACCTCGGCACCGCCGTAGACGAAGCCGTCGGCGCCGAGCTCCTCGACGACGTTGACCGAGACGGCGAGGCCGGCCGGGGCGTCGGCGGAGGCCTTGGAGAGGCCGGTCGCGGCGGCGCCACCGTGCTCGACGATGTCGAAGTGCTCCGGGCGGATACCGACCGTGACCGTGGTGTCACCACGGTTGGCGGCGGCGGTGAGCGCCTCGCGGGAGACCGGGACGACGCTGTTGCCGAACTTCACGCCGCCATCGGTGATCGGGACCTCGATCAGGTTCATCGCGGGGGAGCCGATGAAGCCGGCGACGAAGAGGTTGGCCGGGCGGTCGTACATGTTGCGCGGCGAGTCGACCTGCTGGAGCAGACCGTCCTTGAGGACCGCGACGCGGTCACCCATGGTGAGGGCCTCGACCTGGTCGTGGGTGACGTACACGGTCGTGATGCCGAGGCGGCGCTGCAGCGAGGCGATCTGCGTACGGGTGGAGACACGGAGCTTGGCGTCGAGGTTCGACAGCGGCTCGTCCATGAGGAAGACCTGCGGCTCACGCACGATGGCGCGACCCATCGCGACACGCTGACGCTGACCACCGGAGAGCGCCTTCGGCTTGCGGTCCAGGTAGTCGGTGAGGTCCAGCATCTTGGCGGCCTCTTCGACCTTCGCCCGGATGTCGGTCTTGTTGACGCCGGCGATCTTGAGCGCGAAGCCCATGTTGTCCGCGACGGTCATGTGCGGGTACAGCGCGTAGTTCTGGAACACCATCGCGATGTCCCGGTCCTTCGGCGGCAGGTGCGTGACGTCGCGGTCACCGATGCGGATGGCGCCGGCGTTGACGTCCTCAAGACCCGCGAGCATGCGCAGGGAGGTCGACTTGCCACAACCGGAGGGACCGACGAGGACGAGGAACTCGCCGTCCGCGATGTCGATCTCGAGCTGGTCCACCGCGGGCTTCGTGGAGCCGGGGTAGATACGGGACGCCTTGTCGAACGTGACACTGGCCATGCGGATGCTTCTCCTTCACCGGCAGGAACGTGCCGGACGATCCGAGTAACGGAGTGATGTGGTCCACTCGGGTGAACCCGATGCGACGCTACCTGGCGTTTTCCGATCTGTCTGTAGTCCAGGCCACGTGAATTTCACGTCCTGGACACACGCCGCATTGGTTACACTGCACGGGCACGCGACGGGCCCGCGCAGGACCCGCGCCGTGACGCGCCTCCTTAGCTCAGTCCGGCCAGAGCAACGCACTTGTAATGCGTAGGTCGTCGGTTCGAATCCGACAGGGGGCTCAACGAAACCCCAGGTCAGACGGTGTCTGGCCGGGGGTTTTCTGTTCGGTCGCCGCGGAGGGGCCAGGCGTGGCCCTCCGTGAAGCCTGTCGTCCCCGAGCGGGGCGGACCCGGGCTGTCAGGAGGCCTCGGTCGCCGCGCGCGCCCGCTCGACGAATCGCGCCTGGCACTGCCGGTAGGCGGTCCGTGCGGTGTCGAAGTGAGCACGCGCGTCGGTGTCCCCACGGGTGATGTGCCAGAGGCACTGGTTGGCTCGCAGCGCGGCGTCTTGAACGGTCTGAGCCGCCTCGGCGGTCGTGTCCGGACCCTCCAGGACGACGACTCGGACGCTCTGCATGAGTTGTGCGTAGGCGCCGCGCAGTTCGAGGCGCAGCTCCCCCAGGCGCGCCGACTGCTGCTGGGGGTCGGGTGTCTCGTGGAAGGTGTCCGCGACGTTCCGGTACAACTCCGCGGTCTCGTGGGAGCGTTGCATCAGGTCGAGGTAGGCCGAGCGGCGTAGTTCCCGGACTCGTCCTCGATGCTGAGCCTGTATCGACGCCTCGGCCTGGGCCCGGGCGGCCCGTACGTTCCCCAGGTTGGTCACCCAGCTCGCCAGGACGGCAGTACCGCCGGTGAAGGCTGCGACCCACATCGCGCTGTCCCCCATGGCGATCAGTCTCGGTGAGGTACGGGCGCACTGTCGAGGGTGCCTCGCGACCCGCTCACGGGGCCTCTCGGTGGCAGGCCCCCGTGTCGGTGGCGGATTTGTCGGCCAGGAGCTGTTCAGGCGGACAGGGTGGTGTCGAGGTGTTCCCGCACCGGCTCGAAGAGTCCGTACGGCACGTACTTCGGGATCTCGGCGAGGGTCACCCAGGCGAGCTGGTCGAGTTCGTCGCCGTCCGCGACGTAGGCGGTGCCGTCCACGACCTCACAGACCGTGTAGGACATCAGCCGGCCGGTTGTGGGGTGGACGCGCTCGCCGAGGACCTTGAGCGCGGTCACGTCCAGGCCGGTCTCCTCCTTCGTCTCGCGTACGGCGGCATCCTCGCGCGCCTCACCCGATTCGACCTCGCCCGCGGGGAATTGCCAGGAGAGCCGCCCTTCGCTGATCCGGCGCCGCACCATGAGTACGCGCCCCTCGTGCACCACGATCGCTGCGGCGATGGCTGGACGGTCGTCCGTGTTCTGCTGTGCCACGTCTGTTCCTCCAGGACGGCCGGGTATTCGCACAGGAAAGAGTGGCAACTCTCCGGCTCGTCTCGGCAGGCAACGGCGGAGAATCGGCCAATGGAATTTCACCTTCCGTTGAACGAGGGGAGAATTCCCGTAGCGCGCGTCCTTCCGCCCTGGCCCATGACTGCCTCGGTCCCGTATATCTGGGATCAGTTGGTGGTGCGGTCATGCGCTGCGGCGAGTGGGGGTCGGCGCACGCGGGTTGAGGCTGAGATCGGGTGCGCTTCTGGTCTTCGACGGACTTGAGCGCCCCATGCCCCATGGGCCACTCAGGTGCCCAACGGGCCAAGCAGGTGCCCAACGGGCGCCCCGCAGGCCGATGTCGCGGAGAGCGCCCTGCGGGGCGGGGCCGTGGACCGCGGGGCGGGCTGCGAAGGGGAGCCGCGGCGGGGCTTCGTGAGCCGGGGAACGCGATAGACAGGCTGCGCACTACGGACGGCGGGATGACGTTGGGGCAGGTCGAGGAGGCGTGGAAGGCCGGGGAGGTTCCGTACCGCGACGGGTTGTACCGGCCGGACGACACCGGCGTGGAGCTGCTGTTCGACGGACCGGGGGCGTACCACCCGGCCGCGGGGCAGCCGATCCGGTGGCGTGTCGAAGGGCGGCTCGACGTGGCCCGCGTCCTGGCGGAGCACGGCACCGCTGAGATGGAGGTCAACGACGAGAGCCCTCTGCCGGACGGGTCGGGGTGGCTGGCCGTCGGGGACCTGGGGCTGGGCCACACCGCCTTCATCGGCTGTCTTAATCCCGACCGCACCTTGAGGTGGGTCGTCCGCTCCATGGTGTCCAACCCGTTCATCAGGGTGCGTTACGAGGGCCGCAGGGCGATCGTCACCAACGACTGGCGCAACCTGCTCACCCTGGAGCTCGACGATCCCGCCTTCGGCTGAATCCGGCCGGTGGGGGACGGTGATCTCCCTGCCGGCAGCAGGCATCGGTTGGTGTGGCGCGGGTCTCGGCGAGAGGTCGCGTGTCGGATGACAGAGACGTCGGGTGCAGAAAGGTCGGGTGCAGGTGAATGGGGCACATCACTGATCTCTGGGAGACGTACAGAGCGCCGTATCGGAATGGGTTGTACAGGGCGGACGATTCGGTCCGAGCCATCGAGATCGACGGGCCCTGCCTTTCGGAGTTCCGTGTCGGACCGTCGTTGGACCTTGATCTCTCGGCAGTGACGGCGGGGAGAGAGACCACGAACCTCTTCTTCCACAGGGGGTGTTCCTTCGAGCTGCCCGACCGGTCCGGATTCATCTGCGGTGGAGAGGGGTCGCTCGGGGCGGACGGGTTTTTCGCCCGGCTGGATGGCGACAGGAACCTGGTGTGGGTGGCGTCCATGGAGAACGCGAACCCGTTCGAGCGGGTGGAGGTCCAGGGTTGGACGGCGCGGTTCTTCAACAACCTGGACAACTCCGTCGTCATCGACCTTCGGGACCCGGACTTCGACGTGCGCTGAACCGAGGGGGGCGACGGTCCGCCCGTGCCGGAGCGGGGTTCGACCGGGACCGGGGGAGTTCCGCCCGGACGCCTCCCCTCCCGGTCACGTACGCGTGGCCCGTCCGCACGTCGCGGACTCGCCCTGCTCGGGGAGGAGGTCGTCCATGGCCGTGCTCCGGTCGTACGGGTCGACCGCCGGGCCGGAGGCGTCGTCCGTGGTGGCGCGGTCGTCGGCGAACTCGGGGAGGAGATATCCGCGTCGGGGGTCGCAGCCGCCGTTGGCGGTGTGCGCGGTGTACGAGACGAGGGAGAAGGTTCCCGGGTCGATCCGTACCTTCGCCGGGTCGGACCAGCTCACGACGGTCTCGCGGCGGACGATCGTACGGGCGACCTCGTCGCTTCCGGCGGCGGCGCGTACCAGCGGGTAGACGTAGCTGATGTCGGCGGTCACTTCGAGGGCGCCGCGCTTGCCCTCCGCGAAGGTGACCCGCCCGCGGGTCTTCACCACGTCGCCGACGAGGCGCACCTGCGAGGGCCGGAAGCGGCTGAACAGCATCAGCGGGTCGTGGTCCTTGTCGGGCGTCCGGAACGCGTTCGCCAAGTAGTCCCGCATGTCGGTCTGTTGAGGGTTGATCTGGGCGATCGCCGCTTCCGGCCGCTCGCCGCGCAGGGTCGCCGGGTCGAGGCTGGTGGCGACGAGGAAGTCCCGTGTCCGGGCCAGCGCGTCGGCGACCTGGGCCTTGGTCATCCAGCCGGTCGCCTTCGCGTCGGGCAGGTGGATTCCTGCGGCCCCGTCCTTCCACGTGGCGGCGGGCGAGCCCCGGAACGGTTCGTCGAGCGTGGGGAGTTCGCCGACCCCGTCGGCCGCGGGAGGCGCGGTCGGCCGTGCGGTCTCGTCGGCGAGCGGGGCGGTGGCGACCTCCTCGCCGCCCGGGCCGGAGAAGTCCCCCGAGAGCCAGCCGGCCACCCGGTTCGGGGCGACCGCCACGACCAACAGGGCCACGACCAGCAGGGTTCCGACCACGTACCAGCCCGTGCGACGGCGCTTCGGGGCCGGCTGGAACGAACGCCAGGCGGCCGGTGGTTCGGGTGCCTCGGCCAGCCGCCGGGTGACCATCCGTGCCCTCGCGGACGGCTCCTTGGGGGCATCGCGCACTCCGGCCTCGGAATCCCGCAGGAAGCGCTCCCACTCCTCGTCCGGTATGGACGCCCCGTCCTCGCTCACGCCGTTCTCCCCCTCCGCGCGGCCGGTCCCCCCGGAGCCGCTCCGATGCCCGATCATCACACGGGGCAGTGACACAAGGCGTCCCGGCCCGGGGGAGGATGCCGGTATGAACACGAACACGCACCTCACGCACATCGCCGCCCCCGAAGGAGTCGCCCCCGCCACCGGATACACGCACGTCGTCACCGGTCCCGGGCAGTGGGTCGCCATCTCCGGGCAGGTCTCGCTGGACGAGAACGGCGAGGTCGTCGGACCCGGCGATCCCGAGGCGCAGGCCCGGCAGGTCTTCGAGAACCTGAACCGGTGCCTCGCGGCGGCCGGGGCGACGTTCGCGGACGTGGTGAAGCTGACCTACTTCGTCACCGACGTGGCGTACCTGCCGGCGGTGCGCGCGGTGCGTGACCTGTACGTGGACGTGGAGCGTCGGCCCGCCAGCTCGGCGGTACAGGTGGTCGCCCTGTACCGGCCCGAACTGGTCATGGAGGTCGAGGCGTTCGCGGTGGTCAAGCCGCAGCCGCAGCCGCAGCCGCAGCAGCAGCCGTGGCCGCAGCCGCAGCCGTAGCCGTAGCCGTGGCCGCAGCCGTAGCCGTAGCCGTAGCCGCAGCCGTAGCCGTAGCCGTAGCCGTAGCCGTAGCCGTAGCCGTAGCCGTAGCCGTAGCCGTGGCCGCAGCCGTAGCCGTAGCCGCAGAGGCTGGTGCCGTCACGCGCCCTGTCGCTCAGGCGCGGGCGGGTGTGGTGGTGAGGTAGTCGGCCAGGGCCGCGAGCAGCAGGTCGACGTCCTCCTCGCTGCTGTACGGCGCCAGGCCGACGCGCAGGCCGCCCCCGTCGCCGAGGCCGAGGTGGCGGGAGGCCTCCAGGGCGTAGAACGAGCCCGCGGGGGCGTCGACGCCGCGTGCGGCCAGGTGGCGCGAGGCGTCGGCGGCCGAGCGGCCCGGGAAGGTGAGCAGCAGCGTCGGAGTGCGCAGAGCGGCGCGGGAGTGCACGGTGATGCCGTCGAGCTTCGCGAGCCCGGTCTCGATGCGTACGCGCAGGGTGTCCTCGTGGGCCTCGACCGCCTCGAAGGCGGCGGCCAGCCGGCCGCGCCGGTCGGTGCCGGCGGCGGTGCCGGGCGCGAGGGTGGCGAGGAAGTCCACGGCGGCGCGAGCGGCAGTCAGCAACTCGTAGGGCAGGGTGCCGAGTTCGAAGCGCTCCGGGACGGCGTCGGTCGACGGGAGCAGCTTGTCGGGGTGCAGGGTTTCCAGCAGTTCGGGGCGGCTCGCGAGTACGCCGAGGTGCGGGCCGAGGAACTTGTACGGCGAGCAGACCAGGAAGTCCGCGCCGAGGGTGGTGAGGTCGACCGGGGCGTGCGCCGCGAGGTGCACGGCGTCCACGTGCAGCAGGGCGCCGGCGCGGTGCACGAGGCCGGCGATCGCGGGCAGGTCGGGGCGGGTGCCGACGAGGTTGGACGCGCCGGTGACGGCGACCAGCCGGGTCCGGTCGCTGAGCGAGTCTGCGACGTGATGAAGTGTCAGATCCGCTGTGGACGGGTCGAATTCGATCCACCGGACCGTCGCGCTGGCCGTCTCGGCGGCCTGGATCCACGGGCGGATGTTGGAGTCGTGGTCGAGTCGGCTGACCACCACCTCGTCGCCCGGGCCCCAGTTCTTGGCGAGGGTCCGCGCGAGATCGTAGGTGAGCTGGGTGGAGCTCCGGCCGAAGACGATGCCGCGCGGGTCCGCCCCCAGCAGGTCCGCGAGCGCGGAGCGGGCGCCGGTGACGATGGTCTCGGCGTTGCGCTCGCCCTCGTTCTGGACGCCCCGTACGGCGAGGGGGTGGGCCAGCGCGTCGACGATGGCGTCGATCACCGGCTGCGGGGTCTGGGTGCCGCCGGGGGCGTCGAAGCGCGCCGAGCCGGACTTCAGGGCGGGGATCTGCGCGCGGACCGCGTGGACGTCGTAGGACATGCGTGCTCCGGAGAGGTGGGCGGCGGGCCCGCAGGGCCCGGAGGCGGCGTACGGATGCTGCCCCGGACACCGATAGTGCCTGGTGGGAGGCGGTGACCGCGAGGCCGGGGCGGTGCGTGGCGCCCACGGGCGCGGCATGTCCCGCCCGCTGACGCACCCCGCGCGTCAGCCGGTCGCGGCGGCGGCCAGCAGCCCCGGCAGGGCGCGCATGTCGTCGAAGACGACCGTGCCGGGGCCTTCGAGACGGGCCGCCGGGGTGAGGCCGCCGCTGTAGCCGAAGGCCCGCATGCCGGCGGCGCGGGCGGCGGCGACTCCGTACGCGCTGTCCTCGATCACCGCGCACCGAGCCGGGTCCGCGCCCAGGGTCCGAGCCGCGTGCAGGAAGAGGTCAGGGGCGGGTTTGCCCCGGGCGACGTCGGAGGCGCTGAAGACGCGGCCCTCGAAGTGGTGGCCGAGGGCGGTCGTGGTCAGGCTCCGGTGGATGGAGCGGTGGGAGCCGTTGGAGGCGAGGCAGTACGGGGTGGTGAGCGCGGCCAGCACCTCGGGGATGCCGTCCACGGGGGTCAGGTCGGCGAGCGCGGCGCGGTACAGATGGGTGTACGGCGCGTCCCAGTCGTCGGCCACCGGCCTGCCGAGCTTCTCCTCGATCGCCGCCCGCAGCACCTCCACGGAGGAGCCCACGAACCGTTCGATGATCTCGGCCTCGGTGAACGGCGCGCCCAGGTCAGCCATGACGAACGCGTCCACCGTGACGTAGATGCGCTCGCTGTCGACCAGGACGCCGTCGCAGTCGAAGATCACCAGGTCGAAGGCGTCGGCGGGGTTCGCTGTCATGGCGGCAGCGTAGGGCCGGGGTGGGCCGGGCGGTAGCCGGGAAACCCGCCACAGCAGCGCCGTCCCTCAGCGACGCCCCGCGATCCGGTCCGCCGTCCGGGCCAGTGGGTCGGTGTCCGCGCGCGAGGACGTGGCCTCCCGGCGGTCGGCGGCCCGGTAGGCGGCGTACGCGCCGTGGACGCCGAGCCAGCGCAGCGGTTCGGGTTCCCAGCGGCGCACCCGGTGGTTGACCCACGGCAGCGCGGTCAGCTCGGTCGGGCCCGCCTGCCCGGAGTCCTGCTGGATCAGATCGCGCAGGGTGCGGGCGGCGAGGTTGGCGGTGGCGACGCCCGAGCCGACGTACCCGCCCGCCCAGCCGAGGCCGGTGGAGCGGTCCAGGGTGACCGTCGCGCACCAGTCGCGCGGGACGCCGAGCACTCCCGACCAGGCGTGGTCGACGGCGACTCCCGCGGCGGCGGGGAAGAAGCGGACGAGGAGCCGGCGCAGTGCCTCGACGGTGGCGGGGGCGGTACGCCCGTCGTCGTCGGTCTTCGAGCCGAAGCGGTACGGGACGCCGCGACCGCCGAGCGCGATCCGGTCGTCGGCGGTGCGCTGGGCGTACATGTAGGCGTGCGCCATGTCGCCGAGGGTCTCGCGCCCCGCCCAGCCGAGGGCGTCCCAGAGGGCGGCCGGCAGGGGTTCGGTGATGATCATCGAGGAGTTCATGGGGAGCCAGGTGCGCCGGTGGCCCTTGACGCTCGCGGTGAACCCCTCGGTGCAGCGCAGGACGTACGGGGCGCGGACCGTGCCGTACGGGGTGACGGCGTGCTTGGGCCGGATCTCGGTGACCGGGGTCGACTCGTGGATCGTGACGCCGAGCGCCTCGACCGCAGCCGCGAGCCCGGTGACCAGTTTCGCCGGGTGGAGGCGGGCGCCGTGCGGGGTCCAGGTGGAGCCGACCGCGCCGTTGACCTTGATCCGTTCGGCGGTCTCGCGGGCTCCCCGCAGCACCCGGTCCCGCTCGCCGAAGGCGATCTCGACGGAGTGGTAGTCCTTGAGCCGGGCGAGCTGGGCCGGGGTGCGGGCGACTTCGAGGACACCGCCCCGGTGGATGTCGGCGTCGATCTTCTCCTCGGCGGCGACCCGGACGACCTCACCGACCGTGTCGTTCATGGCCCGTTGGAGCCGTACGGCCGCCTCGTGGCCGTGCAGCTTCGCGTAGCGGTCGCGGCCGGCGATGCCGTTGTAGAGCCAGCCTCCGTTGCGGCCGGAGGCGCCGTAACCGCAGAACTTGGCTTCCAGCACGGTGATGTTGAGGAAGGGGACGGCCTTCTTCAGGTAGTACGCCGTCCAGAGCCCGGTGTAACCGCCGCCGACGATGCACACGTCGGCCTGGGTGTTGCCGGGAAGCGGCTCGCGAGGGGCGGGGATGCCCGCCTGCGCGAACCAGAACGATATGCCGCCGTCGGTGGTTTCCCGGCGGGGCTCGGCGCTTCTGTCGCTGCTCATGATCCTCTGCTGTCCGGTGCGTCGGGGAGATCTTCCGGTGCGTTGTCGGGGAGATCCGGTGCGTCGGGGGACGGTGCCCACGGGAAGTGCCGCTCGATGCGGGAGATTACTGGGCCGTGGCCCGTCCCGTCTCGCGGGGCCGATGCCCACGGGGCGGTCGCGCGAGGCGGGTGGGGTGACGCGGTCTCCGGGTCAGCGGGTAGCAGGCCAGCCCGGCGAGGGCCGCCGTGAAGCGGCCGAGGTCGGTCACGTCGGGCACGGCGCCGAGCGGGACCCCGCAGAAGACGAGGACGGCGAAGGCGTACGCGTACCGCCAGACGCGCGGCAGCCGGTACGTGAGTACCGCCGCGACCCCCGCCAGCCCCTGATCGGCGGCGTACACCGGGGAGTTGGCCGCGGAGAGCGGTGCGTGGCCGTGCCGTGCCGCCCAGAGCAGTACGGCCTGGGCGAGCAGCCCGGCGGGCACGTAGGCGACTGCCACCACCGCGCACCACCGCAGCGTCCCCAGCCAGTGTTCGGCGGGTGCGTGGAGGAGGGTGAAGAGCACCGCGCAGAGCGCCCAGTGCCCACCCTCCGGCAGCCACAGCAGACCGGCGAGGACCACGCGGAGTGGCCGGTCCCCGAGGACGAGCGGATCGCCGGGCGCGGGCAGCCGGACGAACTCCTCGGCCGCGGGGAGCAGCGGACCCACCAGGTGGGTGGTGACGAGGAGGACCGTCAACCAGACGTACGTGCCCGGGGATCGGGCCATCCAGCCGCCGATCGCGGAGGCGACGGCTGCGGCCGGGCGGTTTCGCTCCATGGACCCGATTGACGCACGGTCCTACGATCGGAGACGTGATCGACATCCCCGAAGAGCTGATCGCCACCCAGACCATGTTCAACGGGACGGCCGGACGGGCCTTCACCGACGCCCTGCCGGAGCTGGCCGCGCGGTATCTGCGGGAGTGGGGGCTGCGCGTCGACGGCCCGCCGATGTACGGGATGTGCGCGCTGGTCCTCCCGGTCCTCCGGTCCCCCGGGGGCGTGGACGGCCATGGGGGAGGTGGGCCGGGATGTCTCCCCGCCGATCTTCCGGGCGGCCTCCCTGCCGATCTCCCGGGCGGCCTCCCGGCCGGTCTCCCGGGCGCGTTGAAGCTTCAGTTGCTGGACGAGGAGTCGGCGGGCGAGGCGCTCGCGCTGCGGGTGTGGGGCGAGGCGGGGGCCGGGGCGGTCGGGCTGCTCGCCCACGACCCGGAGACCGGCGCGATGCTGTTGGAGCGCCTGGACGAGAACCGCCCCCTGTCGGCGGTCCCGGACGCCCGGGAAGCGGTGGGCGTGCTCGGGGAGGTGCTGGCCCGGCTGGTGGCGGTGCCCGCGCCGCAGGGGCTGCGCACGCTCGCGGACATGGCGGCGCGGATGCTGGCGGAGGCGCCCCGCGTGCTGGCGGTGCTCGCCGACGACGAGGAGCGGCGGCTGGTCGCGGACTGCGCGGCGGCGCTGCGCGAGGTGGCCGGCGAACCGGGTGACCGGCTGCTCCACTGGGACCTGCACTACGACAACGTTCTGGCCGGCCGCCCCGGCACGGACCGCGCGTACGAGTGGGTCGCGCTGGACCCGAAGCCCCTGGCGGGCGACCCCGGGTTCGAGCTCTTCCCCGCCCTCGACAACCGCTTCGAACCCGAGGAGATCGTCTGGCGCTTCGACGCCCTCAGCGAGGCGCTCGGGCCCGGCTACGACCGGGAGCGGGCACGCGCCTGGACCCTGGGCCGGGTCCTCCAGAACGTCCTCTGGCACAGCAGGGCGGGCACGCACACCCTCGCCCCGGACCACGCCGAGATCGCCCGGCGACTGCTGGGGCGGTGACAGCGGGTCACTGTATCGCCAACTCGCCCCGTTTCCGGGGAGGTCGTCGGACGCGCGCCCGCCGCCCTCGTCAACTTGCGGAATACGCCGCACCGTTATGGACACCGTGCGAGAGCGCGTGTTCTCCTGCATGCCGAGTGGTTGATTTGCAACGTGGGAAAGTGGCCGGGGCGGTGGGGCGAGCCGTGGACCGGCGTACAGATGAACGGAGTCGCACGTGAAATCCGCATCGAAGAGCCGTGGCAGAAGCCCACGGGTGCGCCGGAGAGTGGGTGCTGTCGCCGCTCTGGCGGTGGCTGCCTCGACGACCCTGACCGGCGCGGGAACCGCTGTCGCCGGCGGGAGTCACGCCGTCCGGATACCGACCGTCACCTCCGGGGGCGCCCGTTTCGAGATCCTCTCCCCGACCCTCGTGCGCACCGAGTACGCGGGCGACGGCAAGTTCACCGACGACCCCACGTTCAACGCGATCGGGCGGGACGGGTTCACGCCGACCGCCTACACCGCGCGGACGAAGGACGGCTGGCTGACCGTCCGGACGAGCGCGATGACCCTGCGCTACCGGGTCGGCTCCGGGGCGTTCGACGCGGAGAACTTCTCCGTCCAACTCGACGCGGGCAAGCAGTCCGTGACCGCCGCTCCCTGGCAGCGGCTCGTCTGCGAGCTCGGCGCGCTGTGCGAGGCGGAGGGCCTCCGGCTCGAAGGTCTCGGCACGGCGTCGGACCACCGCGGTCACACCGGGGCCGCCTTCGCCGCGGGCTTCGAGGCGACCGGCAGTTCGGTCTCCACTGACATCGATGTCACGGCTGACGGTACCTACCGGTTCGCGCTGCGTTACGCCAACGCCCAGGGTGGCGACGGCAAGACGGAGACCCGTACCCTCTCGCTCTCCGTGGACGGCGGCGCCCCGCAGAAGGTGGAGCTGCCGGCCACCGCGAACTGGGACACCTGGGCCAAGGCCACCGCGCAGCTGAAGCTCACCAAGGGCGCGCACACGGTGGCGCTGACCCGGACCGCCTCGGACTCCGGATCGGTGAACCTCGACAGCGTCGCGCTGCTCGCGGCGGGCGACGACTCGTACCCCTCCGCCGCCACCACCGCCATCAAGGACTGTCTCTACGACACCAGTTGTGAGGCGGAGGCCGCCCGGCTGGCCGGCACGGCCACCGGTGCCCTGGACCACCAGGGGTACGCGGGCAACGGCTTCGTCGGCGAGCTCAACCAGGGTTCGAGCCTGACCACGCACGTGGTCGGCGTCCCCGCCGACGGCGTCTACACGCTCCGGGTGCGGTACGCCAACGGGCAGGGCGGCGACGGCCTCCACCAGACGCGCACCGCCTCCGTGGTGAGCACCGGGGCGTCCGCCGGATCGACCGCGTCGACCGCGACCCTGGAGCTGCCCGCGACCAAGGACTGGGACGACTGGCAGACGGCCTCCGTCCCCGTCACCCTCAAGGCGGGCGCCAACGACGTCACCCTCGGCTGCCCCGACGGCGCCAGCTGCCACATCAACGCGGACACCCTCTCGGTGGCCTCCGCGAAGGCGCCCGCACCGCAGCCGCACCTCGCGCTCGGCGGGTACCGCCGGGGCCTGGACGGGGTGAACGGCGACAACGGGACCCCCGTGACCACACCGGGTCTGCTCAGCCAGGACGGCTGGTACCTCCTCGACGACACCCCGTCGGCCCTGTACGACATCAAGTCGAAGAAGGTCCGGCCCCGCCCCACGCACGGCGGCTCGTCCTACCAGGACGGTTACGTCTTCGGGTACGGCCACGACTACAAGCAGGGCCTCTCGGACCTCGCCACCCTGACCGGCCCGCCCGCCCTGCTGCCCACCTGGGCGTACGGCGTCTGGTACTCGGAGTACATCGACCGGACGGCCGCCGACTACCAGGACGAGATCCTGCCCGCGTTCCGCGCGGAAGGTGTGCCGCTGGACGTCCTGGTGACCGACACCGACTTCAAGGCCGGTGACACCTGGCGGGGTTGGGAGATCGACAAGACGAAGTTCCCCGACCCGAAGGGCTTCTTCGACTGGTCCGAGGCCCAGGGCCTGCACAACACGCTCAACACGCACCCGAGCATCCAGGGCTCCGACCCGCAGTTCGCGCAGGCGCAGTCCACCGCCAAGGGCAAGCTGGTCAAGGGCGCCTGCGGAAGCGACTGCTACGTCTTCGACTTCGGCGACGCGGACCAGCTCAAGGCGTACATGGACCTGCACCGGACCATGGACGAGCAGGGCAACGACTTCTGGTGGCTGGACTGGTGCTGCGACGCCGCGCAGTCCTCGCTCCAGGGCGTGACCCCCGACGCGTGGATCAACCAGCAGTACGCCGACGATTCCGCCCGGGCCATCGGGCGCGGCTTCGTCATGTCCCGCGCCTACGGCTCGCTCCAGGCCGGCGGCTACAGCGGCCAGCAGGCCCTGCCGACGGGCCCCTGGGCGGACAAGCGCACCACCCTCCACTTCACCGGTGACACCCTCTCCACCTGGGGAACGCTGCGCTTCGAGGTCGGCTACACGCCGGGCGAGTCCGCGGCGACCGGCATGGCGTCCATCACCCACGACATCGGCGGCCACGTCGACACGACCGGACTGACCGGCGCGGAGGGCACCAATAAACTCCCCGACGACCTGTACGCCCGCTGGGTCCAGCTCGGTACCTTCCAGCCCGTCGACCGCCTGCACAGCAACCACAGCGACCGGCTGCCCTGGCAGTACGGCCCGGCGGCCCGCAAGTCGGCCGACGCCTTCCTCAACCTCCGCGAGAACCTGGTGCCTTACACCTACACCCTCGCCGAGGAAGCGAACAGCACCGGCGTACCGATCGTCCGCCCGACCTACCTGGAGTACCCGGAGGAGCCGACGGCCTACGCGGCGGCCGGCAGCGAGTACTTCTACGGCTCCGACGTCCTGGTCGCCCCGGTGACCACCCCCGGGGAGAGCGCCACCACCTCGGTGTGGTTCCCGCCGGGCAGCCAGTGGACCAACTGGTTCACCGGCAAGACCTACCAGGGCGGCACCACGCAGGACGTGGCCACCACCCTCGACACGATGCCCGTCTTCATCAAGTCCGGCGGCATCATGCCCACCCGCACCAAGAACGTCACCGACAACGACCGCAACCCGCTGACCGACGTCACCCTGTCCATCGCCTCCGGCGCCTCCGGCTCGTACAAGCTGTACGAGGACGACGGCACCACGGCGACGGAGAAGGGCCGGAACGCCACTACGGCCGTCTCCTACAAGGAGAAGCGTTCCGGCAAGGGCACGCTCCGGACCGTGTCCATCGCTGCGGCCAAGGGCTCCTACGAGGGTCAGGTCAAGAACCGCCGTTGGACCCTCTCCCTCCTGGGTGTCACCCACGCCCCCACCGAGGTCACCGTCCACGGCAAGCGCCTCTCCCGCGACGCGTACCACTGGGACAGCGCGACCAGCACCCTCACCGTCACCCTCCCCAACCAGTCCGTGCACACGGCGGCCACGGTGACCGTGCGGTAGCTACCGGCGCGCAGTGGCCGAAACCGTCTGCGGCCCCGCGCGCACCGGGTGACGAACGCCTCGGCGTTCCGTCACCGCGGTGCGGCGGGGCCGCAGACGGTTCCGCCGGCGGCCCGGTGGGCGCGGTCCGGGGGCTGCGGGCTCGGGCGCCCGGGGATCGGTCGCCGCGCCCGGCGTCTGCGGGTGGCGCCCATGGGGGAGACTGGGAGCGGCTGTTGGGCTCTGCGCTGCGTGGGGCCCGCGGATGGCCGGGCGGGCACTTGTGGGTGAATTGGCTGGTATGTCGGAGTCGGCGAAGCTGGATAATTCTGGTCCGTCGGTGCGATGAACCCGCAGGTCGGGAAGAGCGCTCCCCGCGCGTGCGGGGATGGTCCTGAAGCGGTGCAGCCCGGGCGCCAGATAGAGCAGTGCTCCCGCGCGTGCGGGGATGGTCCCATGTCCGAGAGGTCATGCACCTCGTCGGGGCGGTGCTCCCCGCACATGCGGGGATGCCCCCCACCCCTCGTTCGACCGGACGTCCACCCCGCCACCCGCCGCGTCTACGCTGCCCCCATGATTCGTACCGCCACCGCAGCAGACGTCCCCGCCATCCACGCCATGGTTCGTGAACTGGCCGATTACGAAAAGGCGCTCGACGAGGCGCAGGCGACCGAGGAGCAGTTGCACGAGGCTCTCTTCGGCGAACGGCCTGCCGCCTACGCGCACATCGCCGTCTCCGACGAGGACGGCGAGACCGTCGGTTTCGCGCTGTGGTTCCTCAACTTCTCGACCTGGCGCGGTGTTCACGGCATCTACCTCGAAGACCTGTATGTCCGCCCCGAGCGCAGGGGCGGCGGTCACGGCAAGGCTCTGCTGACCGAGCTCGCCCGGATCTGCGTGGACCGGGGATACGGCCGCCTGGAGTGGTCGGTGCTCGACTGGAACACCCCGTCCATCGGCTTCTACGAGTCGCTGGGCGCGCGCCCGCAGGACGAGTGGACCGTGTACCGGCTGACGGACGAAGCGCTGGGGCGGCTGGGCGGGGCGGAGTAGGCCCGTACGCGTGGTGCCGTCCCCCGTGAGCCGTCCCGTCATCTCCGCCAGAACAGGTGGTGGATCACCCCGCTGGGGCTCGGTACGGCGTCCACGTGGAAGCGGTCGCGGAGTTCGGGTCGGGCGGGGAAGAGAGCAGGGAGTGTGGGCATGACGGGCGGTCCGGACGGTGCCGTGAGTACGGCGGGGTACGCGGAGGCGGCCGAGGCGCTGGTGGAGCAGTACGAGAGCACGACCTTCGCCGAGGTGCACCGCGAGGTGGTGGAGCTGTATCCCGAGCGGCCCAGCACGGTGCTCGACGTCGGGGCGGGGAGCGGGCGGGACGCCGCCGCGTTGTCGGCGCTCGGGCACACGGTGGTCGCGGTCGAGCCGATAGCCGGACTGCGGGAGCGGGGGCGGGTGATCCATGCGGCGCGGCCCATCGAGTGGCTGGACGACGAATTGCCGGAACTGCGGGCGGTACGTGCGCTGGGGCGGCGGTTCGACCTGGTGCTGCTGACTGCCGTGTGGATGCACTTGGACGCGGGGGAGCGGGCGGCGGGGATGGAGGCGCTGGGCCGGGTGACGGCCCCGGGCGGTCTGGTGGTCCTGACCCTGCGGTACGGGCCGGTTCCGGCCGGACGGCGGATGTTCGACGTGTCCGTCGAGGAGACCGTCGAGCTCGCACGGGGTCAGGGGCTCAGCGCCGTACACCGCAGCGGGCGCGCGGATCTGCACGGCCGCTCCGGCGTGCGCTGGTCCACCGTGGCGCTGCGCCGCGCGGGCTGACCCGGCAGGGGCGGGGTAGGGGCAGGGCTGGGCCTTCGGCTGTCCGACCCGTACGCCACGATGGGTCCATGGCAGCGA
This sequence comes from Streptomyces sp. NPDC002690, assembly GCF_053592415.1. Lineage (NCBI taxonomy): Bacteria > Bacillati > Actinomycetota > Actinomycetes > Kitasatosporales > Streptomycetaceae > Streptomyces > Streptomyces sp. NPDC002690. Next base: position 23,700 of record NZ_JBSFVR010000007.1, read on the forward strand.
GCGCGGGCAGGAACACCAGCAGGGGCACCACCGGGAAGAGCACCACCGGCAGGCGCAAGGAGATCGCGGCGGCGCGGCGGCCGGAGGTACGGCTGCCGCCGCTCACCCCGTACGAGGACGCGGAGCTGGAGGCGGACGGCGACTACGACGGGCTGCGGTTCTCCTCCGTGGACCTCGCCGACCAGTCGGGGCGCGGCGCCCGGTTCATGGACTGCGCGCTGGACGGCTGCGCCCTGGACCGTACGGAGCTGGTGCGCGCCCGGTTCCTCGACTCGGTGCTGACCGGCGTACGGGGTGTGGCCACCGAGCTGGCCGAGGCGTCCCTGCGCGACGTGGAGATCGTGGACGCGCGTCTCGGCGGGGTGCAGATGCACGGGGCGGTACTGGAACGCGTGCTGGTGCGCGGCGGGAAGATCGACTATCTGAACCTGCGCGGGTCCAGGCTCACCGACGTCGTCTTCGAGGGGTGCGTGCTCTCTGAGCCGGACTTCGCGGACGCCCGGCTCGTGCGGGTGGAGTTCCGCGACTGCGTGCTGCGGCGGGCCGACTTCAGCAACGTCACCATGGACGCGGTGGATCTGCGCCCCGCCGCCGAACTGGACATCGCGCGGGGTGTGGAACGGCTGGCGGGCGCGGTCATCAGCCCGGTGCAGCTGATGGAGCTTGCCCCGGCGTTCGCGGCGCAGATCGGGGTCCGGGTGGAGCCGTGAGCACGCCGGGCCAGTGGATCCACCGGGACCCGTCGGCTCAGAGGCGCGGGAAGCGCGCCTGGAGGTCCCAGATCACCGGGTTGTCGGCGAGGCCGTCGTGCATGTCGGAGAGGTCGGCGATCAGGTCCTGGAGGAAGTCGCGGGCCTCGCGGCGCAGCAGGGAGTGGCTGAAGGTGAGCGGTGGCTCGTCGGCGTGCATCCAGTCGGCCTCGACGTCCACCCATCCGAACCGGCGCGCGAAGAGCATGCGGTCGCTGGACTCGGTGAAGTCCAGCTCGGCGAACTGTTCCCGGTGCGAGCGGTTGCCACGGGGGTCCTTGTCGATCTGCTCGACGATGTCGCAGAGCGCCCACGCGAAGTCGAGCACCGGCACCCATCCCCAGGCTGTGGATACTTCGCGGTCCGCCTTGGTGTCCGCGAGGTAGACGTCCCCGGAGAACAGGTCGTGCCGCAGCGCGTGGACGTCCGCGCGGCGGTAGTCGGTCTGCGGGGGGTCGGGGAAGCGACGCGAGAGGGAGTAGCCGATGTCGAGCACGATTCGATGGTGTCATGCCGGGAGCGGGTGGCGGGACGGCCGGGGGCCCGGCCGAAGTGACCTGCGGCACCGGCCGCCCGGGTCCGCCGACAGCCCTTCGGGGCGGCCGGCTCACGTCGGCGGGCTCAGGGGAGCAGGCGTTGCTCGTTGGCTTTGGCGACCGCTCCGGCGCGGGTCTCGACGCCCAGCTTGTCGTAGATGCGCCCCAGGTGGGTCTTGACCGTCGCCTCGCTGATGAAGAGCGTGCGGGCGATGTCCCGGTTGCCGAGCCCCCGGGCGAGCTGCCCGAGGATGTCCCGCTCGCGGTCGGTGAGCGCGGGCGGCGGGGTGCGCAGCCGGGCCATCACCCGGTCCGCGACGGGCGGCGACAGCGTGGTGCGGCCCTGCGCGGCGGACCGGATCGCGGCGAACAGTTCCTCGGGGCGCTCCGCCTTCAGCAGGTAGCCGGTGGCGCCCGCGCCGATCGCGCGGGTGATGTCGGCGTCGGTGTCGTAGGTGGTGAGGACGAGCACGTGGGGGCCCGTGCCGACGCTCTCTCCGGCGGCGGCGGTGATCCGGCGGGTGGCCTCGACGCCGTCCATGCCGGGGCCGAGCTGGAGGTCCATGAGGACGACGTCCGGGGCGAGCCGGGCGGCGAGGACCACGGCCTCCTCGCCGCTGCCGGCCTCGGCCACGACGTCGAGGTCCGGTTCGCTGCCGAGGAGGGCGAGCAGCCCGGCGCGGACGACGGCGTGATCGTCGCAGACGAGGACGCGTACGGTACGGCGGTTCATACGGGATCCTCCGGGGTGGCGACCGGGGTGACGGGCTGGTGCGCGGAGGCGGTCGCCGGGTCCGGCAGCGGGATCTCCGCCGAGAGCACGGTGCCCTCGCCGGGGGCGGATTCGACGGTGAGCCGTCCGCCGAGCTGACGTACCCGGGCGCGGATCGCGGGCAGTCCGTGGCCGCGGCCGGCCGGAGTGGCTCCCTGTCCACCGCCGCCTTCCGGCGCGTCCGTGGCGAACCCGCGGCCGTCGTCCGCGATGTCGAGGACTACCCGGTCGTCCAGGTGGGTCAGGGTGAGCGCGGCGGTGGTCGCGTGGGCGTGTTCGGCGACGTTGGCGAGCGCGCCCTGGGCGATCCGCAGCAGCGCCGACTGCACCCGGTCCGGCAGTGGGTGCCGGGCGGTGCCTTCCACGTGGCAGCGCACGGCGGGCCCGCCCGTCGCGGTGGCCCGCGCGGCGAGCGCGCGCAGCGCCGCCTCCAGACCCTCGCCGTCCGCGAGGTCGGCCGGGGCCAGGTCGTGGACGAAGCGCCGGGCCTCGGCGAGGTTCCGGGCGGCGATGCCCGCCGCGGTACGGACGTGGCCCCGGGCGGTGGCCGGCTCGGCGTCCCAGGTGCGCATCGCGGCCTGGAGCAGCATCTGCTGGCTGGAGAGGCCCTGCGCGAGGGTGTCGTGGATCTCCATGGAGAGCCGCTGGCGCTCGGCGAGGGTGCCCTCGCGGCGTTCCGTCGCGGCCAGTTCGCGCCGCGTCCGGACCAGGTCGTCGATGAGTTCGCGCTGGCGTGCGGCGAGTTCCTGCTGGCGGTCGGCCTGGCGGCGGACGTGGACGAGGACGGCGGTCGCCACGGCCGCGACGGCGGGCGGCGCCAGCACGAGGTTCGGGTCGAAGCCGGTGGCGAGCCGCAGTTGCGCGGCCACCACGAACGCCGTGAGCAGGGTGACCAGGACGAGCGCGGCGCGGGGCGGGAGGAGCCGCAGCCCGGTGGAGAAGAGCGGTACGGCGCACCACGCGAAGCTCGGCGCGAGGACGACCAGCACCATCCAGACGGCGACGAGTCCCGCGAGCCAGGCGAACCGGCGGGGGGTCGGCCGCGAGCCGAGCACCGGGCCGAGGGCGTAGACGACGGCGAGGGTGACGGACAGTCCGATCACCCACGGGGTGCGGGCCTCGCCCGGGTGACGCATCAGGAACCGGGTGAGCGAGGCGCCCAGCAGCAGGAAGAACGCGGCGTGCAGCAGGAGCGCCAGCCACCGGGCGTCCGGATCGGGCGTACGCGCCACGGACGACCCCGGGCCCGCCGGAGCACCATCTGCCGGAGCACTACCTGCCGGAGCGCCACTTGCCGGAGCGTCGCCTGCCGGAGCGCCGCCTGCCGGAGCACCGTCCGCCGGGCCGTCCCGCCCCGGACCGGTTCTCCGCCGCACCTCGTACCCGCCTCACGCTCGTTCCCGTCGGCGCTCCCGGCCGTGCGGCGGGCTCCGCCGTATCCACCGTGAGCTGGGCGGACGCGCCCGTGCCTCCTCCATGGTGACCCGGCGGGGCCACCCCCGCATCAACCGATCGGTTGACAGGAGAGTCCGCCGGACCGCACCGGAGGCCGAGCCGGTACGACGACGGCACGGGCCGTGTTCCGGCCGGAGCATCGATACCGGAGCGCCACCGCCGACCGGCCGGGCGCCGCACCGAACCCGGAGGAACCCGCCATGAACGTCACGTCCCCCGCCGCCCACTCGTCCCCCACCCCCGCCGGCCGTAGGTTCCCGCTGCGGTTCCGGGTCCTGACCGGTGCGGTGGCCGTCGCCGCCCTGGGCGCCGGCACGTTCGGCGCGGTCTCCGCCAGCGCCTCGGCTCCCTCGTCCGCTTCCGCCGCGGTCTCGGCCGACACCGCGAACCGGAACCTCCAGCAGACGACGCACCTCACCGTCGCCGCCGCCACGAAGGCCGCGCAGGCCGTGCTCGACGCCGCGCAGAAGGAGAACCAGCGGGTCTCGGTCGCCGTCGTGGACCGGGACGGCAACACGATCGTCACCCTGCGCGGCGACGGCGCCGGGCCGCAGTCCCCCGAGTCCGCCGAGAAGAAGGCGTACACCGCGGTCTCCTGGAACGCCCCCACCTCCGAGCTGGTCAAGCGCCTGGACCAGGCGCCCACGCTGAAGGACATTCCCGGCACCCTCTTCCTCGCGGGCGGTGCCCCGGTCCAGGTCAAGGGCGCCCCGGTCGCGGCGGTCGGTGTCGCGGGAGCCCCGAGCGGCGACCTCGACGAGAAGTTCGCCCGCGCGGGAGTCGCCGCCCTCGGCCGTTGATCGAGGTGCCCGCACCCCGCGCGGGTGCGGGCACACCGTGTGTCCGGTCCATAGGATCGCGCCGTGAATCCGTCCATCCCCGCACGCCGGAGCGGTCCTGCCGCTCCCCGCCGTACCCCCGCGCGCCGACGCCCGGCCCGGGCCGGTGCGCTGCTGCTCGCCTGCGTCGTCCTCGGCGGCATCGCCTCGGCCTGTACGGGCGCGGGGGCCGGGGTGACGGGGACGCCGGGGGCGGCCGGGGTGCGCGATCCGTACTTCCCGAAGCTCGGCAACGGCGGTTACGACGTCACCCACTACGACCTCCGGCTCGCCGTCGACCGTGTGGCCGGGCACCTGACGGGCACGGCGACGATCACCGCCCGCGCGACCCAGGACCTGAGCGCCTTCCACCTCGACCTGGTCGGGCTCGACGTCACGGGGGCGACCGTCGAAGGGCGGCCCGCCGCCGTGAACCGGGCGGGCGGCGAGCTGGTCCTGCGCCCCGACGCGGAGGTGGCCGGCCGCCTGCGGAAAGGCCGCACCTTCGAGACGGTCGTGCGGTACTCCGGCACGCCCCGCACCCTGACGGACGCGGACGGGACCCACGAGGGGTGGCTGCGGACGGCGGACGGGGCCGTCGCCCTCGGCGAACCAGCGGGCGGGCCGACCTGGTTCCCCGGCAACCACCACCCGAGCGACAAGGCCACCTACACCGTCGCGGTCACCGTCCCCGAGGGACTCAACGTCGTCTCCAACGGCGAACTCGTCTCCCGCCGTACGAGCGGTGGCGCCGGGACGACCACGTACACCTGGCGCACCGGCGAACCCATGGCGAGCTACCTGGCGACGGTCGCGATCGGTCGTTTCCGCACGGAGGAGACCCGCACCGACGACGGCCTCACGGTGTTCACCGCCGTGGACCCCGAAGTGGCGGCGGAGGCGGAGCCGGAACTCACCCGGATTCCGCGGATCCTGGCGTGGGAGGCCGAGAGATTCGGGCCGTACCCGTTCCGTTCGGCGGGGGCGATCGTGGACCGGGCCGAGGACTCCGAGTACGCGCTGGAGACGCAGAACCGTCCCTACTACCCGGGCCCGCCGACCACCGGCCTGCTCGTCCACGAGCTGGCGCACCAGTGGTTCGGCGACTCGGTCACCCCGGCCACCTGGCGGGACATGTGGCTCAACGAGGGGTTCGCGACGTACGCGGAGTGGCTCTGGAGCGAGGACCACGAGGACACCCCCGTACGGGAGAGCTTCGAGGGAGCGTTCGCCGACGACGCGAACTGGGCCTTCCCGCCCGCCGAGCCACCGACCGCCGCCGACGTCTCGCAGCCACCGGTGTACGGGCGCGGCGCCATGGTCGTGCACCGGCTGCGCCTCGCGGTGGACGACGACGAGAAGTTCTTCGCGCTCCTCAAGGGCTGGACCGGGGCCCACCGGCACGGCAACGCCTCGACGGCCGACTTCACGGCGTACGCGGAGAAGGCGACGGGGCTGGACCTGTCCCGGCTCTGGTCGGTCTGGCTGTACGGCGACGAGCGCCCGGCCGACGCGGATCTGCCCGCGCGCTGACCGAACCGCTCAGGGCCTCCGCCGCGTGCGCGGGGGAGGCCCTGAGAGTGGCGCGCCCGGGCCGTGTTTGGCACGGCCTGCCGCGCACCTGGACGCGGGTCGCGTCAGAGGTTGACGCCGAAGTCCTGCGCGATGCCGCGCAGACCCGAGGCGTAACCCTGGCCGACCGCGCGGAACTTCCACTCGGCGCCGTTGCGGTAGAGCTCGCCGAAGACCATGGCGGTCTCGGTGGCGGCGTCCTCGCTGAGGTCGTAGCGGGCGATCTCGGTGCCACCGGCCTGGTTGATGATGCGGATGAAGGCGTTCCGCACCTGGCCGAAGTTCTGGCTGCGGTTCTCGGCGTCGTAGATGGAGACCGGGAAAACGATCTTGTCCACGTCGGCCGGCAGGCCCGCCAGGTTGACGTTGATCTGCTCGTCGTCGCCCTCGCCCTGGCCCGTGACGTTGTCGCCGGTGTGGACGATGGTCTGGTCCGGCGTCGACTTGTTGTTGAAGAAGACGAAGTGGCCGTCGGAGACGACCTTCCCCGTCGGGTTCACCGCGATCGCCGAGGCGTCGAGGTCGAAGTCGGTACCGGTGGTGGTGCGGACGTCCCAGCCGAGGCCGACCGTGACGGCGGTCAGGCCCGGTGCCTCCTTGGTGAGCGAGACGTTGCCGCCCTTGGACAGGCTTACTGCCATGGGAAGTCCCTTTCCTCGTCATGTGCGGGCTTCGTGCCATCACGAAAGCTACCGTCACCCGTCATAACGCGGAGGGGAGGCCACGAGGTTCCAGGTCCCTTTACTTTCTTTGCCGAACTTTCGTCCCGGTACGTCCCCGCCGCTCCGTGCGGGGGTTCTGAGGGGGCGTGGCGCCCCCTCAGAACCGTGACGCCGTCAAAAGAAGGTGACGGACCGGCCGGACGCCGGGGACACTGGGTGTCATGTCCGGGCCCTATGTCATCCGCGGTGCGGTCTCCCTGCCGGAGGCCGAGCTCATGTGGCGTTTCTCGCGGTCCTCCGGGCCCGGGGGACAGCACGTCAATACCAGCGACACCCAGGTGGAGCTGCGCTTCGACCTGGCCGCCACCGAGACGCTGCCCGAGGTCTGGAAGGAACGCGCGCTGGAGCGGCTGGCCGGCCGGCTGGTCGACGGGGTCGTGTCTGTACGCGCCTCCGAGCACCGCTCCCAGTGGCGGAACCGCGAGACGGCCGCCGTGCGGCTCGCCGCGCTGCTGGCGGAGGCCACGGCGCCGCCGCCGGCGCCCCGGCGGAAGCGCAAGATCCCGCGCGGGATCAACGAGCGCCGGCTGCGGGAGAAGAAGCAGCGCGGAGACACCAAGCGGGGCCGCTCCGGCCGCGACTGGTGACGTGGCCCGGTGGCTCCGGGCTCCGGGCTCCGGGCGTAGGGCTCTGGGCACAGGGCTCCGGGTCCCGGGTGTCCCGGGTGTCCCGGGGGATCAGCCCAGCGTCCGGTAGTTCCCCTTGAAGTACAGCAGCGGTTCGCCGTCCGCCGGAGCCGGCACGGTCGCCGTGAGCACCCGTCCGATCACGAGGGTGTGGTCGCCCGCCAGGACGCGCTCCTCGGTCCGGCATTCCAGGGTCGCCAGCGCCCCGCTCACCAGCGGTGCCCCGGAGACCTCGCCGCGCACGTGCGGGACGTCCGCGAAGAGCAGCCGGTCGCTGATCCGGCCCTTCATGGAGAACCGGGACGCGATCTGCCGCTGCCCGGCGGCCAGGACGGATACCGCCCAGAGCGGCTGTTCGGCCAGCAGGTCGTCCATGCGGGAGTCGTTGCGCAGGCTGACCAGGACCAGCGGCGGGTCCAGCGAGACCGACAGGAACGCCGTCGCGGTCATCCCGGCCTCTTCGCCGCGCTCGCCCTCGTCGGCGGCCGGCTCCTCGGCGGTGACCAGCACCACCCCTGCGGCCAGCCGCGCGAGAGCGGCCCGGAACTCGTCGTTGCTCACCCCCTCAGCATGGGGGACGGCATCGGGGCGCGGGGGGAGGGGAAGGGTCTTCGTCTGCGGCACACTCGCACGCTAGTCGGAGCCGATACGGGCCCGCATCGGGCCAGGGGACCAGTCAGGACCTAGGTCTCCGGACCAGGCAGGCGCCCGAGGGCGACGGAAGGCCGTGAACTCGTGGACGGCGGTGAACTCGTGGACGGCGATGAACTCGTGGACGGCGCACGCCGGTAGCGTGGAAAGCCCTCGCGCACCGGTGACGTGTATGAATGCGCGGGGCGTGCGCCGGAGTGGATGGCTCCAGCGGGAACAAGCTGACGCGCCTTTACGTTCTGTTGTGACATGGCTCACAGAGAGCGATATTTGGTTGACCCTGTGTACCGGCTGCACAGCTCGCTGTGATTCAGTGGCGAGGACACTGCGATAAGTACGTCGATATGACATCTGGAGTTGCTGTCGAGGTCTCGGGGAGAGCGAGCAATGGAGGCCGAGTCGGAGCCCTACGTCCGTCTTGCGACCATGCGGCAGCTGCACCAGGCCGTCGCTGATCTCAATTCGGCACGCAGCCTTGCCGACACGCTGCAGACCGTGGCGGACGGAATCGTCACCGGTCTCGGCTACGAGCTGGGCTGCGTCAATCTCGTCCAGCCGGACGGTGAACTCGTCGTGGCCGCGTTCGCGGGCAACAACGCGGCCGAGGCGCTGATCACCGGCCGCACCGGTTCCCGCACCGCCTGGGAACGCCGGCTGAACATGGGGGAGGCGTGGGAGGACCTGCGGTTCATACCGCACACCGAGGGCTGGGTCCTCCTCGACGACGACGTGCCGCAGTGGCACACCGAGGGCCCCGAGCCCCGCTTCGAGGACGAGTGGCACCCGCTGGACCGCCTCTACGCCCCGATGTACACGAGCACCGGCGGCAGGGACCGCGGTGACCTCCGGGACCTGCTCGGCGTGCTCTCCGTGGACCGCCCGCGCAACGGCCGCCGGCCCGGCGCCTGGGGCCGCGAAGCGCTCCAGATGTACGCCTCGCAGGCCGCGATAGCGATAGGCAACGCCCGGCTCCGCGCCAACATGCAGCGCGCGCTGGTCCGTCTCGAACGCGAGCAGCAGGCGCTGCGGGCCAGCGAGGAATCCTTCCGCCAGGCCTTCGAGTACGCCCCCAGCGGCATGGCCATCGCGGAGGTGGGCGGCGAACAGCACGGGCGGCTGCTCCGTACCAACGACGCCCTCTGCAGGCTGCTGGGCCGCCCGGCCTCGGTGCTGCGCCGCCACTCCTTCGCCGATCTGGTCCACCCCGAGGACCTCGGCACCCTGCTCCGTACGTCCGCCGAGGGCGGCCGGGCCGAGCTGCGGCTCGGCCGGCGCGACAGTACGTACCTCTGGGTCTCGCTCCGCAACTCGGTGGTCGCGGACACCACGGACGGGCCGCGCTTCCTCCTCACGCACGTGGAGGACATAGAGGAGCGGAAGCGGCACGAGCTGAACCTCGCGCACCGCGCCTCGCACGACGCCCTCACCGGACTGCCCAACAGCGCGGAGCTGCGTTCCCGGCTCAGCGAACGGCTCTGCGAGCGCCCGCACGCGACCGCGGCCACCGCGATCGAGGCGCTGGACGCGGCGTACGGGGACGTGGAGGCCCGGGGCCACGGGTACGACGTCGAGCCGGGCCCCGGCGGCATCCCCTACGACCACCACGTCCACACGGTGGCGCCGGACCCGGCGCGCGACGACGGGGCGAAGGGGCTCGCTGTCCTCTTCTGCGATCTCGACGGCTTCAAGTCCATCAACGACCGGTTCGGACACACGACGGGTGACGCGGTACTGATCGAGGTGGCACGCCGCCTCAGCACATGTGTGCGGGACGGGGACACCGTCGCCCGGCTCGGGGGTGACGAATTCGTCGTGCTCGCGGACGGGCTCGGTGCGGCGGACGCCGCCGACCTCGCGGTACGCCTGCGGAACGCGATCATCCCGCCCATCAGGGTGGACGGCAGGGCGGTCCGGGTCGGAGCGAGCTTCGGCATCGGCTGGGCCGAGTGCGGGATGAGCGTGGAAGAGGTCCTGGCCTCGGCGGACCAGCGGATGTACGTGGAGAAGCGGTCGCGGGCGAAGGTTCACCGCAGAGCCGGATGACGTTTACTGGATGGTTCGATGCCACGTCCCGCACCGGGGCGGGGCGTGAAGCCAGGTCCGGGACACATTCGGCGGATGCTCCGTACGAGGTAGGCTCGCCCGGTCGGCGACGGCTGACGACATGTGGAGGAGTGACCCAGGGATGACGGCCGGAAACAACGGCGAGAGCAAGCCCGAGGACGACGACCCGTTCGGCTACCTGTACGAGGACGGGCAGGCGGCGGGCGCCCAGCCGCCCGGCGGTGGCGGCTACGGCTACCCCGGACCGGCCGCCGCTCAGCCGGGTGTCCCCCGGACCTCCTACAACCAGGTGCGGGCCGTCGGAGAGCGTCAGTACGGGCAGGTCCCGCAGCAGCAGCCCTACGGTCAGCCCCAGCAGCAGTACGGCCAGCCCCAGCAGCCCTACGGTCAGCCGCAGCAGCAGTACGGCCAGCAGCCCTACGGTCAGCCCACTGCCCAGTACGCGGCCCCGGAGACGTACCCCGGCGGTGCCGTGACGGCGTCCGGTTCGGTCGGGCACGGTGGCGGCGGCGCCGGGCGGGGCGGGAACGGTGGCCGTGGCGGCCCCAACACCAAGGCCATCCTGGGTGGTGCCATCGCGGTCGTCGCGGTGGTGCTGATCGGCATCGCCGCAGCCCTGACCACGGGCGACGGCGACAAGAACGACAAGAAGAACGACGCCTCGGCCTCGGCGGCCCCCAGCGGCGACACCCAGAAGTCCGAGTCGCCCGAGCCGACCGCCTCGGAGGAGCCGGTCGAACTGCCGAAGCAGGACGCGGCGGCGCTCAGCCTCGGTGGTACGGCCTCCCTGGAGAACACGATTCCGGGTGCCAAGAGCGCCAGCGGGCGCTACATCAGCCTCAACGAGGTCGGCCGCTCGGCCACCTGGACGGTCAACGTGCCGGAGGCCGGGGCGTACACCCTGTACGTGACCTACGGCGTGCCCGGCAAGGACGCCAAGACGACGCTGACGGTCAACGCCGAGGCTCCCCGCTCCATCAACATGAAGAACTACGCGCAGGCGGCCGAGGGCGACGCGGCGAAGGGCTGGACGAACACCTACGCCTTCGTGAACCTCACCAAGGGCTCCAACACCCTGAAGCTCTCCTGCGAGGTCGGCGACCTGTGCGACGCCAACCTCGACCAGCTCTCGCTGAAGGCCGGGCAGCAGCAGTAGCGCCGGGCCGTGGGGGAGTCTCCCGGGGCACACCGGTCCGGACGGTTCAGAGCACCGGCACGAGAGGTTCCACGGTGACGCGGGGCAGCAGTTCCGCGTAGGCGTCCGCGTCGAACTCCCCGGCCACCGGGGTCAGTACGGTCGCGGCGGACAGGGCCACCGCGCGGGCCAGCAGGTCCGGCCAGGCCAGCCCCTCCGCGAGCCCGGACAGCAGTCCGGCCACCGCCGAGTCACCCGCGCCCGTCGCGTTTCCGCGTACGACGGACGGTGGTGCGGCACGCCAGTTCCCGGCCTCGGTGGCGGCGACCAGGCCCTCCGCGCCGAGCGAGGCGACCACCGAGCGGGCACCGCGGCGGCGGGCGTCGCGGGCGGCGCGCAGGGGCTCCCGGGAGCCGGTGAGGCGGGCGAGTTCGTCGGCGTTCGGCTTGGCGAGGTCGGGGCGGGCGGCCATCCCTCGGCGCAGTGGCTCCCCTCCGGTGTCCAGGAGTACGGGTGTCCCGGCGGCGCGGGCGCGGCGGACGAGTTCGGCGTAGGCGCCGACGTGGATGCCCGGCGGCAGGCTGCCGCAGAGGGCCACGGCCGTCGCCTCGCCGAGGAGCTCGTCGTACGTGTGCAGCAGGGCGGCCCACTCGTCGGGGCCGACCTCGGGACCGGGTTCGTCGAGCCGGGTGATGCGGCCGGTGGAGCGTTCGACGACGGTCACGGTGCGGCGGGTGTTGCCCGCGACGGGTATGAGTGCGTCGCGCGGGCCCAGCGGGGCGAGCAGTTCGCGCACCAGTGTGCCGGTACGGCCTCCGGCGAACCCCGTGACGACCGTGGGGTGTCCGAGTGCGGCGAGCACCCGGGCGACGTTGACGCCCTTGCCGCCGGGCCGCTCCGCGACCTCGCTCACCCGGTGGTGGCCGTGCGGGGCGAGGTGCGCGACGGTGTAGGTCACGTCGAGTGCGGTGTTCAGCGTGACGGTCAGGATCACCTGGACTCGCCCTCCGCTCCTTCTCGCTCGTTCGCCGGGCCGCCGGGCCGTGGTTCGGAAGTCTCGCCTGTCCGGCCCTCCGGGCGGACGACGCTGCTTTCAGAACACGACCTGGCCGGGCCCGCTCGGTGGAATGCGGCGTTCCGGCGGCGGGGCGTGCCGTGCCGGGGAAGCGCCGTTCCCGTGATCATGCCAAAGAGACGTCCATGGGCCCAGAGGGTGTCCGGAGGGCGAGCATCAGGCGTCCGCGGGCGTTCCGGGTGGCCGAACTCCACTCCCCACTCCCGGCTCTGGCCGCTTCTCCGGTGCGGCCGGCCGGGAGACGGTCACAGCCGCAGGTGCATGATGTGCAGCCCGACGTACCCGTGGTCCGGGTGCAGGAAGCCCTCGGGCAGGGTGCCTATGACCTCGAATCCGAGTGATTCGTAGAGCTTCACGGCGTGGACGTTCGTCTCCACCACCGCGTTGAACTGCATGGCGCGGTAACCCTGTTCGCGTGCCCAGTCCACGGTGTACGCGCACAGTGCCCGGCCCACGCCCTGCCCGGAGTGGGCCGGGTCGACCATGTAGCTGGCGCTCGCGACGTGCGAGCCGTTGCCCTGGTGGTTGCGGTTCATCTTGGCGGTGCCGAGGACGGTCCCCGCATCGTCCACGGCGACGACCGTGCGGTTCGGGTGCGGCAGCAGCCACCAGCCGCTGCCCTGTTCTTCTTCGAGGTCGGTGGGGTAGGTGAAGGTCTCGCCGGCGGCGACGATCGTGTGGAAGAAGGGCCAGATGGCCGGCCAGTCTTCCGCGGTGGCTTTCCTGATCAGCATGGGAACAGCGTGTCCTGCGGGGACGGCCGTGACAACGCCGTTTCGCGGGCGGCGATTTACCGTCCCCGTCAGGGTGATTCAGGACGACCGGAGGTTTCGGCCAAGGTCGACCAGGGGCCTCAGGCGCCCTTGGGTTCGACGATCCACTCGCCCTTGCGCATGACGCCCTTGAGGGCGAACGCCTCGTCCAGTACCACCAGGTCGGCGTCCTTGCCGGTCTCCAGCGAGCCGATCCGGTCGTAGAGGCCGAGCAGCCGGGCGGGGTTGACGGAGATGGACCGGACGACGTCCTCGACCGGGATGCGGTCGATCGTCACGGCCCGCCGGAACGCGGTGTCCAGAGTGAGGGTGGACCCGGCGATCGAGCCGCCCTCCACCAGCCGGGCGACCCCGTCCTTGACCTCGACGGCGAGCGGGCCGAGCTGGTACGCGCCGTCGCCGAAGCCCGCCGCGTCCATGGCGTCGGTGATCAGCGCGACCCGGGCGGCGCCCGCGTGGTGGTAGGCCATCTCCAGGGCCGCCGGGTGCAGATGCGTACCGTCGTTGATCAGCTCGACGGTGATCCGCTCGTCCTCCAGCAGTGCCGCGATCGGGCCGGGGGTGCGGTGGCCGAGGGCGGGCATCGCGTTGTAGAGGTGGGTCGCGACGGTGGCGCCCGCGTCGATCGCCTCGACGGTCTGCTCGTAGGTGGCGTCCGTGTGGCCGATCGCCGCGATGACGCCCTGCTCGGCGAGGAGCCGCACCGAGTCGAGCCCGCCGGGGAGTTCGGTGGCGAGCGTCACCATCTTCGCGGTGCCGCGTGCGGCCTTCAGCAGGGCCTGGACGGTGGCCGGGTCGGGGTCGCGCAGCAGCGCCTCGCTGTGTGCGCCCTTGCGGCAGGGGGAGATGAAGGGACCCTCGAAGTGGATGCCCGCGATGTCGCCCTGTTCGGCCAGCTCGGAGAGGACCCCGGCCCACTGGCCGAGGAAGTCCAGGCCGTCGGTGACGGTGGAGGCGACGACGGTGGTGGTGCCGTGCTCGCGGTGCGTCCGTACGCCCGTCAGCACCTGGTCCACCGAACCCGCGGTGAAGGACGCGCCCCCGCCGCCGTGGTTGTGCATGTCCACGAACCCGGGGACGACCCAGTGGCCGGTCAGGTCGATGGTCCGGGCGTCCTCGCGGGCCCCGTCGGCGATCCGGGTGCCCTCGACGGCCAACCGGCCGTTCTCCTCGGTTCCCCCGGGCCGTACGACCCGGGCTCCGGTGAGAACCGTGCTGTCTGCGCGTCCGGCCATCAGACGGATACCTCCGTGGCGAGTAGATCCCAGGCGAGCAGCCCCGCGCCCAGGCATCCGGCGGTGTCCCCGAGGGTCGCCGGGACGATGTGGGGCAGTGTCTGGAACGTGATGCGTTCCTCGACGGCCGCACGCAGTGGTGTGAACAAGGTTTCCCCCGCCTCGGCGAGCCCGCCACCGATGATGAGCGTGCGCGGGTCCAGCAGGGTGATCGCGGTGACCAGACCTGCGGCCAGCGCGTCGACGGCGTCGGCCCAGACGCGCAGGGCGGCCGGATCGCCGGCATCGACGGCCCGCGCGCAGTCCGCCGCGTCCTGGGAGGGGTCGCCGCAGGCGTCGGCCCAGGCGCGGGTGACGGCGGCGGCGGAGGCCAGCGTCTCCAGACAGCCGCGCTGTCCGCAGCCGCAGTCCGGACCGTCCGGCCGGACCACGACGTGCCCTATCTCTCCGGCGCTGCCGTGCGCCCCGGCCTCGACGACCCCGTCGATGCCGATCGCGCCGGCGATGCCGGTGCCGAGGGCGACGAAGAGGAAGCGGTCGGTGCCGCGTCCGGCCCCGTTGCGGCCCTCGGCCAGTCCTCCGGTGCGGACGTCGTGGCCGAGCGCGACGGGGATGGAGCCGAGCCGCTCGGCGAGCAGGTCGCGCAGTGGCAGGTCGCGCCAGCCGAGGTTGGCGGCGTAGACCGCGATGCCCCGCTCGGCGTCGATGATGCCCGGTACGGCCACGCCGGCGGCGACGGCGGGTTCACCGAAGTGCTTCTCGCCGTACGCGCGCAGATCGGCGGCGAACCCGAGGATGGTCTCGACCACCGCGTCGGGGCCGCGCTCCCGTCCGGTGGCCCGTCGCTCTTCGTGCAGGAGGGTGCCGTCGGCTCCGACCAGCGCGGCCTTCATTCCCGTGCCGCCCACATCGAGGGCGATGACATGTCTCACGGGGGACAGTTTCGCCCGCCGATCTCAAAAGGTCTAGTCCACTATTCCGCTTTGTATCGTGCGCATACAAAAATCGGCAGCCGGTGGGGCGCCCGGGTGGCACTGTCCGGGGGGCGCGTTACGTTGGTCGGCATGACCGCCCCCGAGAACGGAAACGGAACCGAAGGCACGGAGGAGACCGCCGACGCGGCCCCGAGCACCGACGGGACCGTCGACGCGGCCGGGGGCACCGACGCGAGCGCGGGCACGGAGGGCCTCTCCACCCGGGACCGCGCGCTGCTCGCTCTGGAACGGCGGTCCTGGGCGAGCCCCGGCGCGAAGGAACGCGCCATCCGCGAGGAGCTGGGCCTCTCCCCGGTCCGGTACTACCAGCTGGTGAACGCCCTGATAGAGGACCGTCGCGCCCTGGAGGCCGACCCCGTGACGGTCAACCGCCTGCGCCGCGTACGGGACGCCAAGCGGAGCCGTCGCTGAGCAGGGACCCCGTCAGGACGAGCGGCCCCGACGCCGCGAGCGTCCGGCACCGCCGCGCCCGCGTTCCCCGGCCGCGCGCTACGGCCGGGGCCAAGGCCGTCCCGACAGCCGCTCGATGTCGGTGTTGAACCGCTTCAGGTAGCCGGCGAAGGTCTCCACGTCCTCCGAGGACCACTTCTCCAGCACCAGCCCGAGCCCGCTCGCGTTCTTCTCGCGCTCCACGTCGAGCCGCTGCGCGCCCTCTTCCGTGATCCGGAACTTGCGGGCCATGCCCCCCGACGGGTCGGGGATGCGCTCCACCAGCCCGGCCTGCATCGCGGCGGCGGTCTGCCGGTTGAGGGTGGACGAGTCGAGCCCGAAGGCGTCGCTCAGCTCCTTGATGGACATGGGCCCCTGCACGCGGATGCGACTGAGCAGGACGTACGCGCTCCGCTCCAGCACGTCGTCCTTGCGCCGCCCGTTGGCGGTGCGCAGGAAGATGTGGCGGCTGAGCAGCATCTGTTCGTACTCGACCTGCTGGATGGGGTCGTCCATGCGTCCTACTCCTTGCTGCTGTCCCGCGCTCGCTCCCGCCCTCCCGAGGTTACGGGGCGTGCGCGGGGCACCGCCCCGGCGCACGGGGTGCGGTCTCGGCAGGGCCGCCCCTGCCTCGCTAATGTCGGAGCATGGGCATCCACCTGGACCATCTGCCGACTCCGTCCACCGAAGCGGGCCGCGAAGGGCTCGCCGCGCTCCTGGCCCGGCCGGACCGGGCGGTGGTGGCGCTCGACTTCGACGGCACCCTCGCCGAGATCGTGTCCGACCCCGAGCAGGCGCGGGCCCATGCCGACGTGCTGCCCGCGCTCGCCGCGCTCGCGCCGAAGGTCGCGTCCGTCGTCGTGATCACCGGCCGCCCGGCCGCCGTCGCGGTCGCGCACGGCGGGTTCGCGGGGGTCCCCGGCCTGGAACACCTGGTGGTTCTCGGCCATTACGGCGCCGAGCGCTGGGACGCCGCCTCCGGCGAGGTGGCCGCGCCGCAGCCGCATCCCGGCCTCGCCGCCGTCCGTGCGGAGCTGCCCGCGCTGCTCGACGGACCCGAGGTGCTGAGCGGCACCTGGGTGGAGGAGAAGGGGCAGGCCGTCGCCGTCCACACCCGCCGTGCCGCCGATCCGCAGGCGGCGTTCGAGCTGCTGCGGGAGCCGCTGGGCGGGCTCGCGGCGCGCCATGGGCTGATCGTCGAACCGGGCCGCCAGGTCCTGGAGCTGCGCCCGCCCGGGGTCGACAAGGGCGTCGCGCTCACCGGGTACGCGGCCGAGGTGGGGGCGGGGGCTGTGCTCTACGCGGGCGACGACCTCGGTGACGTCGCGGCCTTCGCGGCGGTGGAGAAGCTGCGCTCCGGCGGTCCGGACCCGGTGCCGGGGCTGCTGGTGTGCAGCGGCGGCACCGAGGTGCCCGAGCTGGCCGACCGGGCCGACCTGATCGTGCCGGGCCCGGCGGACGTCGCGGCGCTGCTGGCGGCCGTGGCCGAAAACATCTGAGAGCGCGCGGTGGGCCTCACCCCTCCCGCAACGCCTCCAGCTGCTGGAGGAACCACTCCTGCGGGGGCAGCGCGGTCGAGGCCTCCGCGAGCCGGGCCGAGCGCTCGGAGCGCTCCCGCTCGTCCATGGACAGCGCCTCGTGCAGGGCCTCGGCCGTCGCGCTGACGTCGTAGGGGTTGACCACCAGCGCGTCGGCGCCCAGCTCCTCGTACGCGCCGGCCTCCCGGGACAGCACCAGGGCGACCCCGTGGTCGGAGACGACCGGGACCTCCTTGGCGACCAGGTTCATGCCGTCCCGGATGGGGTTGACGAGTGCCACGTCGGCCAGCCGGTAGGCGGCGAGGGAGCGGGCGAAGTCGTCCTTCACGTGCAGGACGACCGGGGTCCAGGTGTCGGAGCCGTACGCCTTGTTGATCTCGTCGGCCAGCTCGCGCACCGACGCCGTGTACTCGCGGTAGACGGCCAGGTCCTGGCGGGAGGGGTAGGCGAAGGCGACGTGCACGACGCGTTCGCGCCACTCGGGGTGGTTGTCGAGGAGGGTGCGGTAGGCGTGCAGCCCGCGCACGATGTTCTTGGACAGCTCGGTCCGGTCGACCCGGACGATCGTCTTCCGGTCGCCGTCGCCGCCGATCTGCTCGCGCAGCGCGGCCATCCGCTCGTCCACGTCCGGCTCGTGCGAGCGGGCGAGCAGGAAGTCGCCGTCGGCGCCGAGCCCGTGCACGCCGATGCGGGTCCCGCTGGTGCCGCCGAGGATCTCGGTGCAGCAGCCGATGAACGCGTCGGCCCAGCGGCGGGTGAGGAACGCGGCCCGGTCGGCGCCGAGGATGCCGCGCAGCAGCTGTTCGCCGATGTCGTCGGGGAGCAGCCGGAAGTAGTCCACCGGCGCCCACGGGGTGTGCGAGAAGTGGCCGATGCGCAGGTCGGCGCGGAGTTCGCGGAGCATCCCGGGGACCAGCGCGAGGTGGTAGTCCTGCACCAGCACGGCGGCGCCCTCGCCCGCTTCCTCGGCCAGCGCCTCGGCGAAGGCCCGGTTGTACGTCTCGTACGCGGCCCACTGGCGCCGGAACTCGTCGTCGAAGACGGGCTCCACCGGCGTCTGGTAGAGCAGGTGGTGGACGAACCAGAGCACGGAGTTGGCGATGCCGTTGTACGCGTCGGTGTGCACGCCGGCGTCGATGTCGAGCATCCGGACGCCCTCTTCGCCGACCCCGCGCCGGACCGCCTCGCGGTCGCCGTCGCCGAGCGCGGCGCAGACCCACATCTTGTCGTCGACGGCGCTCAGCCCGGAGACGAGCCCGCCCCCGCCCCGGCGCGCGTCGAGGGAACCGTCCTCGTTCAGCGTGTACGACACGGGGCCGCGGTTGGACGCGACGAGGACTTGGGCTGCGTGCTCGGAGACCATGTAGCGGAACCTAGCCCGATACGTAACCCCCCAAACGTGTTCGGGCTCTCAAGCGGCGCGGCGGGACGTGTACTCGGCGATCTCCCGGACCGGCGGCCGTTCCTCGGTGTCCACCGCGTAGGTCCGTGGCCGGAACCCGTCCTCGTCCCGTTCGAACTGGGTCAGCATCGGGCGCACCAGATGTCCCCGGGCGAGCCGGAGCTGCGCGGTCCGGTAGATCGCGGCGGCCATCCGTCCCAGCGCCTGCCCGTCCTGGTGGCGGTGGCGGCGGACGCCGACGTCCACCTGGGCCAGTGCGTCGAGACCCACCGTGTGCAGCGCGTCCACCAGGAGTCCCAGTTCCACGCCGTATCCGACCGGGAACGCCAGCTGTTCCAGGAGCCGGCGCCGGACCGCGTACTCGCCGCCCAGCGGCTGGACGAAGCCCGCGAGTTTCGGCCAGTGCAGATTGAGCAGCGGGCGTGCGACCAGCTCAGTGACACGGCCGCCCTGTGCGGGAGTGCCGGCGGGGGCGTGCCCGTCCTCCAGCGGCCGGTCGTACATCGCCTTGACGAACTGGATGCCCGGGTCGGTGAGCAGTGGGCCGATGGTGCCGGAGACGAAGTCGGCGGAGAAGTCCTTGAGGTCGGCGTCCACGAAACAGACGATCTCGCCGGTGGTCACGAAGAGCGACCGCCAGAGGACCTCGCCCTTGCCGGGCACGGCGGGTATCCGGGGGAGGATCTCGTCGCGGTGCACCACCCGGGCTCCGGCCGCGCGGGCGACGGCGGAGGTGGCGTCGGTGGAGCCGGAGTCGATCACCACGAGCTCGTCGACCAGCGGGACCTTCTCCATCAGCTCGCGGCGGATGACGCGCACGATCTCGCCGACCGTCGCCTCCTCGTTCAGCGCGGGCAGTACGACGCTCACCGAGGAGCCCCGCGGGTCCCGGTCCCGGGCGGCCAGGAGACGGTCCAGCGGGCGGTCGGAGGCTGACCAGGAACGGTGGGTCAGCCAGCTGTCGACCTCTTCCAGCACGGGCGCTACTCCCTGTTTGTGATCCATCTCGCGGTTCGGACGACTACCTCAACCTTCGGGTGCTTCGGTTACAGTCTTGAACAACGCTCACTGCCTTCGCATGTCGGGGTCGGAGGGCGGACAAACGCCTGGATCGAACGGTCCAGTGCCATAGCGCTCATCCAGAGGGACTGAGGGAACGGCCCGTTGAAGTCCCGGCAACCCTCCCGCCGGCCGCGAGGCCACGGTGGGGAAGGTGCCAATTCCGTCTTGCGGCGAAATGCGTCGCAAGGAAGATGAGGAGAAAGGGCCTCCGCCATCATGGCTGTTCAGATCGCCGAAGCGACGTCCGGAACCGTGGATCTCGGTCCCGCCACCGCGCTTTCCTGCCGCGAGTGCGGCGAACGCTTCCCCCTCGGCCCCATTTTCGCCTGCGCGTCCTGTTTCGGGCCGCTCGAAGTGGCGTACGACCTGCCGAGCGGCTCCCCGGAAGAGCTGAAGAAGCGCATCGAAGCCGGTCCGAACAACATCTGGCGCTACGCGCCGCTGCTGCCGGTCCCCGCCGATGTCGCCGACAAGCCCAACATCAACCCCGGCTTCACCAAGCTGGTCAAGGCCGACAACCTCGCCCGCGAACTGGGTGTCACCGGTGCCCTGTACGTCAAGGACGACTCGGGCAACCCGACGCACTCCTTCAAGGACCGCGTCGTCGCCATCGCCGTCGAGGCCGCCCGCGCCTTCGGCTTCACCACCCTCTCCTGCTCCTCCACCGGCAACCTCGCCGGCGCGGTCGGTGCCGCCGCCGCGCGGGCCGGCTTCCGCTCCTGCGTGTTCATCCCGCACGACCTGGAAGAGGGCAAGGTCGTCATGGCCGCCGTGTACGGCGGCGAGCTGATCGGCATCGACGGCAACTACGACGACGTCAACCGCTTCTGCTCCGAGCTGATCGGCGACCCGCTGGGTGAGGGCTGGGGCTTCGTCAACGTCAACCTCCGCCCGTACTACGGCGAGGGCTCGAAGACGCTCGCGTACGAGATCTGCGAGCAGCTCGGCTGGCAGCTGCCCGACCAGCTGGTCATCCCGATCGCGTCCGGCTCCCAGCTCACCAAGATCGACAAGGGCCTCCAGGAGCTGATCAAGCTCGGTCTCGTCGAGGACAAGCCGTACAAGATCTTCGGCGCCCAGGCCGAGGGCTGTTCCCCGGTCTCCACCGCCTTCAAGGCCGGTCACGACGTGGTCCGCCCGCAGAAGCCGAACACGATCGCCAAGTCGCTCGCGATCGGCAACCCGGCCGACGGCCCGTACGTCCTGGACATCGCCCGCCGCACCGGCGGCGCGGTGGAGGACGTCGACGACGAGCAGGTCGTGGACGCCATCAAGCTCCTCGCCCGCACCGAGGGCATCTTCGCGGAGACCGCGGGCGGCGTGACCGTCGGCGTGACGCGGAAGCTGATCGAGGCCGGTCTGCTCGACCCGACGCTGACCACCGTCGTCCTGAACACCGGCGACGGCCTGAAGACCCTGGACGCGGTCTCCCCGACCACCGGTCTGACGGCGACCATCCGCCCGAGCCTGGACGCGTTCCGCGACGCGGGCCTCGCGGCGCACTGACCACCCCAGAACCGAGGAAGGCAATCCCCATGAGCGTCAAGGTCCGCATCCCCACCATCCTGCGCACGTACACCGGCGGCCAGGCCGAGGTCTCGGCCGAGGGCACCGTCCTCTCCGAGGTCATCGAGTCCCTGGAGAAGGACCACCCGGGCATCGCCGCGCGCGTCCTGGACGACCAGGGCAAGCTGCGCCGCTTCGTCAACGTGTACGTCAACGACGACGACGTCCGCTTCGAGGGCGGCCTCCAGGCGGCCACGCCGGACGGCGCCGGCGTCTCGATCATCCCCGCCGTCGCCGGCGGCTGCTGACCGTACAGGCGTTCCACGGCGCGCCACTTCAAGGAAATCGCCCCCTTCGCGTACGACGCGGAGGGGGCGATTCCGTAGGGTTGAGCGCGGTACAGTTGGGGAAGCCCCCTCCGCCGCTCGTGTCGAGCATGTGCGAGATCGCGCCGCGGCGCGACAAGAAGCAGCCAAAGTCCGGACGCCCTCTGTGCCTTAAGTGGCCTTTGTCTGGCCCGACTTGCCCGGGATTCTCAGCAAATCTTCATGTTCGGGCGTTCCGGCGCGCTCAGAATTCTCGTCCGATTGACCTGTTGCAGAGGGCAGTTGGGCAGATACATTCGGCCGCGGTCGAGGCGTTCCGGCGCACGCACCCTCTCCTGTCGGAGGGTGAGTTCTGACCCGGGTCCGCGAAGTGCGGTCCTGTGCAGGGGCCAGAAATAGGGGAGTTAGGCATGGCTCAGGGCACCGTCAAGTGGTTCAACGCGGAGAAGGGGTACGGCTTCATCGCGGTCGACGGTGGTGCGGATGTTTTCGTCCACTACAGCGCGATCCAGATGGACGGATACCGCACCCTCGAAGAGGGTCAGCGAGTTGAATTCGAGATCTCGCAGGGCCAGAAGGGGCCGCAGGCGGACATGGTCAAGCTCGCCGTGGGCTGAGTTGGACGCGGTCGGCAACGACATTTTCTTCACCACGCAGGGCCCGTTCCCCCAGGGGGCGGGCCCTGCGTGGTTTCGCGTTTCCCGTGCCAGGAAGGCCTTCTGTGGGTCCGGAGGCTGCCCGGGGGCTGTTCGGAGCTTGTCCCCAGGACGAGGAGGACGCTTGCACTCGCAGGGGTCGAGTGCTAATCATTGGCGTTAGCACTCTCCAGGTGAGAGTGACAGAAACTTGGACCGGGCCGGTGAGGCCCGCAGGCGCGGCGGGGCAAGGAACCGCCGGGCACGCAGGCCGTCCGTCGCGGGCGCCACTCGGTCCGGAGCAATCCACCCCGTCCGGGAGGACCACTTCACATGGCCAAGATCATCGCGTTCGACGAGGAGGCACGGCGCGGTCTCGAGCGCGGGATGAACCAGCTCGCCGACGCCGTCAAGGTCACCCTCGGCCCCAAGGGCCGTAACGTCGTCCTCGAGAAGAAGTGGGGCGCGCCCACGATCACCAACGATGGTGTTTCCATCGCCAAGGAGATCGAGCTCGAGGACCCGTACGAGAAGATCGGTGCGGAGCTGGTCAAGGAGGTCGCCAAGAAGACGGACGACGTCGCCGGCGACGGTACGACCACCGCCACCGTTCTCGCCCAGGCGCTCGTCCGCGAGGGCCTGCGCAACGTCGCCGCCGGTGCCAACCCGATGGCCCTCAAGCGGGGCATCGAGAAGGCCGTCGAGGCCGTCTCCGCCGCTCTGCTGGAGCAGGCCAAGGACGTGGAGACCAAGGAGCAGATCGCTTCGACCGCCTCCATCTCCGCCGCCGACACCGAGATCGGCGCCAAGATCGCCGAGGCGATGGACAAGGTCGGCAAGGAAGGCGTCATCACCGTCGAGGAGTCCCAGACCTTCGGTCTGGAGCTGGAACTCACCGAGGGTATGCGCTTCGACAAGGGCTACATCTCGGCGTACTTCGCGACCGACATGGAGCGTATGGAGACGTCCTTCGACGACCCGTACATCCTCATCGTCAACTCGAAGATCTCCAACGTGAAGGACCTCCTTCCGCTGCTGGAGAAGGTCATGCAGTCGGGCAAGCCCCTGCTGATCATCGCCGAGGACGTCGAGGGCGAGGCCCTGTCGACCCTGGTCGTCAACAAGATCCGCGGCACCTTCAAGTCCGTCGCCGTCAAGGCTCCGGGCTTCGGCGACCGCCGCAAGGCCATGCTCGGTGACATCGCCATCCTCACCGGCGGCACGGTCATCTCCGAGGAGGTCGGCCTCAAGCTGGAGAACGCGGGTCTCGACCTGCTGGGCTCGGCGCGCAAGGTCGTCATCACCAAGGACGAGACCACGATCGTCGACGGTGCCGGCGAGAGCGAGCAGGTTCAGGGTCGCGTCAAGCAGATCCGTGCCGAGATCGAGAACTCCGACTCGGACTACGACCGCGAGAAGCTCCAGGAGCGTCTGGCGAAGCTGGCCGGCGGCGTGGCCGTCATCAAGGCCGGTGCCGCCACCGAGGTCGAGCTCAAGGAGCGCAAGCACCGCATCGAGGACGCGGTGCGCAACGCCAAGGCCGCCGTCGAGGAGGGCATCGTCGCCGGTGGTGGCGTGGCTCTGCTCCAGGCGTCCGCCGTCTTCGAGAAGCTCGACCTGACGGGCGACGAGGCCACCGGTGCCAACGCCGTCAAGCTCGCGCTGGAGGCCCCGCTCAAGCAGATCGCCGTCAACGGTGGTCTTGAGGGTGGCGTCGTCGTGGAGAAGGTCCGCAACCTGCCGATCGGTCACGGCCTCAACGCCGCGACCGGCGAGTACGTGGACATGATCGCCGAGGGCATCATCGACCCGGCGAAGGTCACGCGCTCCGCTCTGCAGAACGCCGCGTCCATCGCCGCGCTGTTCCTCACCACCGAGGCCGTCATCGCCGACAAGCCCGAGAAGGCCGGCGCGGCCGCCCCGGGTGGCATGCCGGGCGGTGACATGGACTTCTGATCCCCTTCAGGGATCGGTGGTTCCACCCCCGCAGCGTCCAGCTGTAGCTTCGGCCCCCAGGATTCGTCCTGGGGGCCGAAGTGTTTCTCCCGTCGCGATCCAGGCCGCGATCCTGCCGCGAATCAGGCCGGGGCCGGGCAGGGGATCAGGTCGGGGATCAGGCCGGGCGGACCGAGTGGTACGCCACGATGGCGTCGCGCTGGTACTCGGCGAGGCCCGGAGCGATGGCCTCGTATGCCGCACGCCACTGCGGGTTCTCCACGCACGAGCTCCCGATCGCCAGGTGCTCCTCCGCGGTGACGGGGCGCAGCTCGTTCACCGCCCTGAACTGCGCGTCCACGTGCTCCCGCACCTGCACCGAGTCGGCGGGCAGGCCGGAGGTCAGGAACTCGGCGAGCCGGATCATCTGCTCCGTACGCTTCCGCTGCTCGGCCGTGATCTCGGCCTCGGTCAGGCCGGAGGTGTGCCGCTCGACCGCTTCGGCGTGCGCGGGGAAGTCTCGCAGGCTCTCCTCGTACTGCGCGGGGCGAACGCCCTCGAAGAGGTTCTCGGGTCGGTTGATGGTGGTCATGGTGCCGTCCTCTCGGGAGTGTTCCAGCTGACGGATGGTGCGGGAGACGGCTGCGGCCAGGATGCCGAGGCGGTCGCGTTCGGCCAGCAGCCGACGGTGGTGGCCGCGCAGGGCCGCCAGTTCGTCGACCTGATCGGCCAGGATGCGGCCGATCTCGGGCAGTCCGACGCCGAGGCTCCGCAGCACGAGGATCTGCTGCAGCCGCAGCAGTTGGCGCTCCTCGTAGACGCGGTGCCCGTTCGAGCCGGTGCCGGCGGGCGGCAGCAGTCCGATTTCGTCGTAATGCCGCAGGGTCCGTGCGGTCACTCCGGACATCCGGGCGACCTCCGCGATGGGCCAGGCCATGGCCGACTCCTTCACGCTCCGCTTGTTCACGGCCGATCGTTCACCCGCCGCCGAGCTGGGAACGAATTTCTGGTGCGGGCCGATGGGTCTCGCCCCGTACGGGCCCGGTTACTTCCGGCCCCAGAACGACGGTAGAAGCTGCCGCAGCGGCAGCCGCAAGCCCGTGAAGGCTCTTCGCGGCGGGTGTTCCTACTCCGCGTCCAGCGCCGACAGATGGCGGGTGAAGTCGTCCACGAGCCGCCCCAGCAACCGGCCCAGCTCCCGGCGGTCCTGGTCGGACCAGTCGGCCAGCGCTCCGCCGAACCAGCCGAGCAGGGTCCGCATGTAGCGGTCGGCGCCCGCCGTGCCTTGTGGGGTCGGCTCGATGAGCCGGGCGCGCTGGTCGTCGGGGTCGGTGACGCGGCGGACCAGGCCGCGCTTCTCCAGCCCGTTGACCTGCCGTGTGACGTGCGGCCCGACCACCTGCATGCGGGTCGCGATCTCGCCGATGCGCAGCGGGGTTCCGGCCATGTGCAGGGTGATCAGTACGGACATCGCCGGCCGCTCCAGGGCGAGTCCGGCGGTCTCCATGGCGTGTTCGGTCAGGCGCCCCTTGTTGAGGGTGTTGCTGAGCTGGGCCATGCGCGGCAGCACCTCGGCCACGAGATCGAACGCCGCGTCGGAGCCGGCTGCCGGGCCTGCGGCGTCTTCGCGGTCTGCCGCGTGCGGCTCCTGGGCGTCCATGCCCACTCCTTTTAGATAGCTAAGTTAGGTATACAGTTGGGTGCGGCGGCAACGCCGCACGGGCTTCTCGCGCCCGCAAAAAAGATACCTAAGTTACGTAGATGGTGAGAGTCTGCGTGCCTGTCGAGAGGGGACACCTCATGACCAGCACCTACGGTACGGAATCCGGTCGCGGAACGGACGGCGCGGCCGGTACGGGCGCCACCGCGCCCCGCACGCGCAGCGTCCTGATCTCCGGCGCCAGCATCGCGGGCCCGGCGCTGGCCTACTGGCTGCACCGGTACGGCTTCGCGGTCACGGTGGTCGAGAAGGCGGACGCGGTACGCGGCGGGGGCTACCCCATCGACATCCGGGGCACCGCCCTGGAGGTCGTGGAGCGGATGGGGCTGCTGCCCCGGCTGTGGGAAGCGCACGTGGACAGCAGGCAGGTGTCGTTCCTGGGGCCGGACGGTTCGGTGCGGGCCGCGATCCGGCCGGAGACCATGACCGGCGGGGTGGAGGGACGGGACGTGGAGGTGCGCCGGGGCGACCTCGCCGACCTCCTGTACGGCCTCGTCCGCGACGACGTCGAGTTCCTGTTCGGCGACTCGATCGCCACGCTGGACGACCGGGGCGACGGCCGGGGCGACGACGGCCGGGACGACCGGGGCGACGGCCGGGACGGGGGCGTGGACGTGGTGTTCCGCAGCGGAGCCCGGCGCACGTTCGACCTGGTCGTGGGGGCGGACGGCATCCACTCGCACACCCGGGGGCTGGTGATGGGGCCCGAGGAGCGCTTCCACCGCTCCCTCGGCCAGTGCTTCGCCGGGTTCACCCTGCCCAACGACTTCGGCCTCCGCCACGAGGGCGTCATCCGCAACACTCCGGGCAAGGGCGCGGTCCTGTACGCCGTGGAGGAGACCGAGGACCTGCACGGCTTCCTGGTGTTCGCCTCGGACCTGGTGGATTCGTCGGTGCCGCTGACGGCGTTCCGCGATCCGGCCGCCCAGCGCGATCTCGTCGCCTCCGTCTTCGCCGACGAGGGCTGGGAGGTCCCGCGCATGGTCGCCGCCATGCGCGCGGCGGACGACCTCTTCTTCGACGTGGCCGGGCAGATCCACCTCCCGTCCTGGTCCACGGGCCGGGTCGCGCTGGTCGGCGACGCCGCGTACGCCCCGTCCTTCTTCTCCGGGCAGGGATCGAGCATCGCGCTGATCGGGGCGTACGTCCTCGCCGGTGAGCTGGCCACGCACCCGGACCACACGGCCGCGTTCGCCGCGTACGAGAGCGCGCTGCGGGAGTTCGTGGAGGCCAACCAGGCCCTGGCGCACAGCGGGCTCGCCGTCCTCGCGCCGCGCACCGCGGAGGACCTCGCGGCGCGTGACAAGGCCCTCGCCGAGCCGACCATCGCCTCCGGCGAGGAGGGGCGGAGCATCAACGCGGCGTTGGAGCTGCGTGAGTACGCGGCGGGTGCGGGCGTGAGGACCGGTGCGGCCTGATCGGGACGGTTCGGAGTGGTGCGGGAGAGGGCTGCCGGGCGACCGACCGGCGCGTCGTGCTTCCCTCCGGCCCTGTCGGTCGGGATGGTCTCAGGGACCGTTCGTCGAGCCGGCTGTTCGGGTCGGAGGTCCGGTCGGAGGTCCGGTCGGGGCACGGTCGGAGGTCGGGTAGGAGGCCCACGCTCGGAAGTCCGGAAAGATTTCTCGTCCGGTGATGTCCGGTGATGTCGAGAACCCGTGACCGGCTCCGTCCCCGTAGTGAACGCGCCCACGGACACGGACGCGGGGAACACGAACACGGAAGCGACGAACGCGACCACGGACGCGACGAAGCGACCACGGACGCGACCGCTCACGCGGTCGCCGCAGCGAGGAGAGACGCCATGGCGAAGTACCTGATGCTCAAGCACTACCGGGGCGCCCCGGCTCCGGCCAACGACGTGCCGATGGACCAGTGGACCCCGGAGGAGATCTCGGCCCACGTCCAGTACATGAACGACTTCGCGGCCCGGCTGGAGAAGACCGGGGAGTTCGTCGACGGGCAGGCCCTCGCCCCGCAGGGGGAGTGGGTCCGGTACGACGGGGAGGGGCGTCCGCCGGTCACCGACGGCCCGTTCGCGGAGACCAAGGACCTGATCGCGGGCTGGATGGTGATCGACGTCGACAGCCATGAGCGTGCCGTGGAGCTGGCCGGGGAGCTGTCGGCCGCACCCGGAAAGGGCGGCGAACCGATTCACGAGTGGCTGGAACTGCGCCCGTTCCTGGGCGCCCACCACCCCACCGTCACGGAGTGACCTCACCGATGGACGAGGCCCTGATCCGGAGCCTCACCCCGGGTGTCATCGCCGTCCTCGTCCGCCGCGGAGCCGATTTCGCGGCGGCCGAGGACGCCGTGCAGGAAGCCCTGCTCCAGGCGGTACGCGTCTGGCCGGCCGACCCTCCCGAGGACGCGAAGGGCTGGCTGGTCACCGTGGCCTGGCGCAGGTTCCTCGACGCGACCCGGGCGGACAGCGCCCGGCGTCACCGGGAAGTCCGGGTGGACGAGGAACCGGCCCCCGGGCCCGCCCGCGCGGCGGACGACACTCTCCAGCTCTACTTCCTCTGCGCCCACCCCTCGCTGACCCCGGCGTCGGCGGTCGCGCTGACCCTGCGCGCGGTCGGGGGGCTCACCACGCGCCAGATCGCCCGGGCGTACCTGGTGCCGGAAGCGACGATGGCGCAGCGCGTCAGCCGGGCGAAGCGCACCGTCTCCGGGGTGCGGTTCGACCGGCCCGGCGACGTCGCAACGGTGCTGCGCGTCCTCTATCTGGTCTTCAACGAGGGGTACTCCGGCGATGTGGACCTCGCCGCCGAGGCCATCCGGCTCACCCGGCAGCTCGCGGCCCGCGTCGACCACCCCGAGGTGTCCGGGCTGCTCGCCCTCATGCTGCTGCACCACGCGCGGCGGGCGGCCAGGACCGCGCCGGACGGCAGCCTGGTGGCGCTCGCCGAGCAGGACCGCGGCCGGTGGGACACCGCGTCGATCGCCGAGGGCATCGGGATTCTGACAGCGGCGCTGGCCCGCGACCGGCTGGGCGAGTACCAGGCACAGGCCGCCGTCGCGGCGCTGCACGCCGACGCGCAGACCGCCGGGGAGACCGACTGGCCGCAGATCGTGGAGTGGTACGACGAGTTGGCGCGCCTGACCGACAGCCCGGTCGTGCGGCTGAACCGCGCGGTCGCGGTCGGGGAGGCGGACGGCCCGCGCGCGGGTCTGGCGGCGCTCGCGGCGCTGGACGACTCGCTGCCCCGGCACACCGCCGTGGCGGCGTACCTCCACGAGCGCGACGGCGACCCGGTGACGGCGGCACGGCTGTACGCCGAGGCCGCGCACCGGGCGACCGACCTCGCCGAACGCGACCACCTGACGCGCCAGGCCGCCCGCCTCAACGCCCGCGCGGACCGGTGAGGGCGCCGAGGGCGGGGCGGCACGGGGACGAGGAGGCGGTGTGCGCAATGGCCGACATCGGACCGGGCATCCCTCAGAACGGGGGCCAGGAGGAACCTGGGGGAGGCGTGGGGCTGACACGCTTCTCGCCCCGCATGCCCGGAGGCCAGCGGGCGTCGATGACGGTCGCGGTCTCCTTGCAGGCGTCGCAGGCGTTGCTGCGACCCGGCCGCCACGGGTACGGAGAAGGCGAGAGGAGTTCGTCCTCCACTCCGCACAGGGTGGCGCCGGAACCTGTGTACGCATGGGCCGTGTCGTAGGCGTGGGCCACGTCCTCGGGAAGATCCGGTGATTCCGCCCGCTCCCAGCGCGAGTCCACGGGCTCGTACTGAGGCCGGGAAACTTCCCGGGGGTCGTGTCCGAACTCGGTCCACGCATAGCACCAAGGGCAGAACCAGCGCTCCTTGACCGGCAGGTCCCATGCCATGCGCGGTTCGTGCACCGGTCTCTGCCGCATTCCATGTCCACATACGTCGCATGTCACGGACGGATTCTGTCAGGGCGACTCGATGCCCCGACGCCGCGCCGGTGCCTCAACTCGTCGCGCCCGGCGGGATCGTACGGTTCTGGGCGCCCCGTCGCCGGACGGTCACCCCGGCCCGGCCCCGGGGGCGGTCCTGGCGGGGAATCATGCTCGCGCGGACCTGGGACACGCGGCTGCTCACGTCGTCGTGCGGGACCGTGCCGGGCGGGCCCGCGAGGGGCGCGAGTTCGCCCCGGCAGGGTCGGCAGAGGCCGTCGGGCATGGCGTCTTCGGGGCCGGGCGCCTTGCACTCACGGCACTCGGCGGCGTACCGGCCGGACGGCGCGGACGGGGGCGGCGGGGTCGCGATACGGACCGGGGGCAGCTTGTCCGCCAGACGGCGGCGGACGAGGGAGGCCGCGTGGTGGACGGCGGTCGGCAGGCCGGAGGTGAGCGCGTGGAGCAACTCGCCTTCGTCGGCGCCGCGTTCGAACCACTCGGTTACCTGCGGTTCCAGCATCGCGCAGTCGGCGGCCGACAGCGACAGCGCCGGGTTGGCCCGGCCGAGCGCGGCGAGCAGGATGAACGCCCGGGAACGCGAAGGGCGTCGGGTTTCCGGCGGTACGTCGCCCCGTACGAACGCCTCCCACCAGTCGGCGTCGCGGGCGGTACGGGAGAAGTGCGTACGGGTCACCCAGAGCAGCTGGGTCTCGTTGGCGACGACGATGCCGTCCCGGTGCAGGTGGCCTGCCGCCTGGAGCCTCCGGAGCACCGTGCCGATCGCGCACTGGCCGTAGGGGAGAACCTTGGCGAGGGTCTTCACCGAGATGTCCGCGCCGTCCGGCAGCAGGTCGATGTACGCGGCGACGGCCGCCTCACGCGGCGGCAGATGGTCGAAATCGCTTGCGGTGGACGGCTTCTGGTTCGGGGCCGAACGCTTGCCGTACCCCGGATTGGACATCGGATGCGGCATACGGGGCAGGGAGCCGTGCGGGGGGCAGGGGGCAGCACTAAGCTGGCTGGCAGCCATAGGGATCGCTCGTTTCGATCTTGTTGGTCAGGCCCCTGTTCGGTGTTCGCTGCACCGGCAGGGGTCGACTCATGTGTGGTCTGAGTTGAGGCGAACGCTAGATCGTCGGCACCCTGCGTGGCAAGTCGGTCACGGATGGTCAACCCTGGGGAGTTAAAAGAACGCCCGAGGGTGACGAGGGGCGGCCCGAGCGTGTGGGCGGACAGGTCCGGTCGGCCGCCGGTGGCGCCTTCCGTGGACGGGCTTCCGTGGACGGGCTTCCGTGAAGCGACGTCCGTGAGCGACGTCCGTGAGCGACGTCCGTGCGCGGCTTTTCGCGGCCAGGGTGGGTGGGTGGGAAAACAGTCCCCTCCACCCATTCCTATGAAAGAGCGCTCGAATCTCGCCGCTTGAGCTCCGGGCGGGGGCGCGACTGAGGGCTGTCCCCGATCGGGCTATCACCTTGGGGCAGAAGGGGCGCGCAATGGTGGAGTTCGCGCCCCTGGGGCGTCGGCCACCGCGCCGCCGGTGCCCGCACACGCGGGGCGGCGCAGGCACCCGCACCCCTTGTGGGTGGTGCGTGCTCTAATCGCCGGATGACGAAGATCGAATCAGGGCTGATACGACGCTGGTTGCACGGCTGGACCGCCGCACGCGGTCTGCCCGAAGCCGAGCCGGTCGGGCCGGCCGGGGACGGGCTGCGGTCGGAGTGCGACCAACCCGGCCGCGAGGTGGAGGTGTTCGCCCTGCGCGCGGACGACGAGCCGGAGTCCGTGGCACGGCTCGCCGAGACCGTCGCCGCCGCACGGAAGATCACCTGGCTCACCGTGCCCACCCTGCGTACCGCCGAGGTCGAAGCCATCGTCGGGGCGGCCGGGCTGGAGATGGTCCACCGGTCCGAGTGGCTCATGACGACCGATCTGACCGCACACCCGCAGCACGCGGTTGCCGATCCGTACCGGTGCGAGGTACGCACGGACGGGCCCCTCACGGTCGTCACCGTCCACGCCCCCTCGGGCGAGGTGGCGGCGCGCGGCACCATCGCCGTGGTCGGCGAGGACGCGATCGCCGACCGCATCGAGACGAACCCCGCGCACCGCCGACGCGGCCTGGGCCGCGCCATGATGAGCGCCCTCGCGGAGGCCGCAGTGGCGCAGGGCGCCCGTACCGGACTCCTCATCGCCAGCGAGGAGGGCCAGCGCCTCTACTCCTCCCTGGGCTGGCACTACAGCGCCGACGTCCTGATCGCCCGGGGACCGGTCGCTCCTGTCGCCGGGTAGGGCGACGTTCTCGTCGGGGAGCGGGGCTGGGCGAGGGCGACGGGTCTCGGGTTTCGAAGGGTCGGCTCAGGGGCCGGGGTGCCGAACGCGGCCGGCGAGCTCTGCTCGTTCCGAATGGGCGTGGATGGCGCCCAGATCCGCGCGAAAGGGTGCCTGACACCGCTCCGCCGCCTGTTGACTGGCGGAACGCGGGCAGCAGACGTCACCTGATACCAGAGTCGCCAGTCGGGCATTCTGCTTCAAGGAATGCGAGACCAAGCTCCCTTTTTGCGTTCATGCGACGGCCGCCATCCAGTCCGACCCGGAGGGCGGCCGCTGGTCCCATGAACGAGATCATGCACTGCAAGGGGGATGTATCTGTGCGCGCATGGGGGCGGAGGGGAGTGCCCGCCTTTCAGCCGTTAATCCAAAACGCCCCAGCGGGTGCAGTAGTTCAGCAGAGTTTCTCCCTCGAAGCGTGCTACCTGTACTCCTTGCCCATAGATGCCGTAGCCGCTCTGGGCGGTGGTCGACCACACCACGGTGGTGTTCGCGCCGTCGGTGTTCGAGTGCCACGGCCAATTGACGGAAACGCCTGAAACATTCTTGGTGATGAGTCGAACGCGCACGTGATGGCCATCGGCCAGGGTGTCCGTGACTCTCAGGGTCACCTTTACCTCGTCATACGGATCATCGGTATAGGTAGCGACTGTCGATCCGGATCCGCCGGTGGTGGAACAGGTCGACGTGCTCGTGTACGTGGCCGCCGCGCTCGCTGTGGAGGCTGCGCCTACCGTTAGTGCGACCGAAGCCAGCAGCACGCCGACGGCTCTTGCGGAAGTTATTTTGCTATACATGTCGCTCCCTCTGGTCGGTTCGATTGCCTGCTCATCAGATCATCGAATTATGAAGAAGCCAAGCGGTTTATAAGGCCCCGGATCGGTGTGAGTGAGTGGATTTCGATAGCTTCTGAGAAAATCCTGACAGAGGCTATTTTTGGCGGGTTCACGGGTGATATGGGATGTGCTTCTACATTTATCCGCCAATTTTCTTAAATCAGCCGACTTGAATCGCGCTCCATGCCGTGAGCCTGAGGAATCGCTTGTAGCGGTAGAGAATCGGTGGGCCGGGCACGTCAGGTGTGCGCGGCGGCCGGAGCGCGTGCCGGGCGCGGGGTGACCTGCGGATGCCGTGCTGGATGCCGTCTTCTGGGCCAAGTCGTTGTGGGGCCGTCCTGGATGGGCTCGGGCAGTCTGGACGAGTTCGCCTCGGACCGTAGGGCGGCGTGAGAGGTCGGCTTGTTCGGGTGAGCCGTCCGAACCGCTTCAGAGCGGCGTCCTCACCACTTCCGACTGCGAGGGCGGCGGGACGGCCAAGGGGCACATTCCGGCCGCCTCTTGGGGGTGCCGAGTGCTCTCACCGTCGGATGACGGAGATCGACTCAGGTTCGTACGGCTTTGGGTGCGCGGCTGGACCGGGGCACATGGTCGGTCCGAGGCCGATCCGGTCGAGCCGGACGTGGACGCACTGGGGTTGGAGCCCGACCAACTCGGGGGTGCGGGCGGGGCTGGGCGAGGGCTCCGGGTCTCGGGTCTCGGGTGCCGGGCCGTTGGCTCCGGGGCTCGGGTGCCGGGTGCCGGGCCGGGATCTGTCAGAGCCCGGCCTTGCCGGTGGACCAGTACGGCTTGGTGGTGACCGCGCGGCGGGGAAGTATCCGGCTGTCGACCAGGGCCGCGCGCTGGCGCTGGATGGACTGGGCGTGCCCCAGCAGCATCGCCCCGTCGAGCCGCGCGAACTCGCCCTCTCCGGCCGCCCGTTCGAGCCAGAAGAACAACGCGTCGCCCGGCCTCTTGGTGATGGGCAGGAAGTGGTACCGGGGCCAGCGGGCCGCCAGAGCGTCGACTGCGGGCTCCGGCACCTCGATGGCGACGAGCGACTGTTCGTCCACCCGGGCGTAGGCGTCGATGGTGCCGAGGGTGGAACCGTCACCGAGGTAGAGACGCCGGGCCCCGGTCTCGCGCAACGGCCGGTGCCGGGCGGCCAAAATCACGGTCTCGGTACCGGCCCGCAGGCGGCCCACCCAAGTGGCGCCGGGGCCCTGGGACTCGGTGCTGGCGAGCACGCCGATGCGCTCGGGCTCAGCCCCGCTGCCGCCGGGCTCGCCGTCCGCCCCGCCCACGGTCCGTACCGTGTAGCGGCGGCTCAGGGTGGGAGCGACCCGGAACTGGATCTCGTGACCGGGCCGCCAGCCGCCGGGCGGGGCCGAGGCGTGCAAGGTGAGTTCGACGAAGCCGGGGGCGGGCTGCCGCACATCGAGTACGCGCGCACGGCGTCCCATGGCGGATTCCGCCAGTTTGCCTATGAGGGCGGGCGCTTGGGGCATCGGAATCTCTTCTCGGGAGGGGCGGTGGGGCTTGACCGGTGGTACGGAAGGGCCGGTGGCACCGCCCTGGGACGTGTTCCGCCCTGGGGCGCGGGCAGCGCGGGACGAATCCCGTGTGCCGTGTGTGAGCTGACCTGCACAGTAGGCGGTTCGGGCCGCACGGTCACGGTGGGCGTCGTCATCTCTCGCGGGCTTCGTCGCGGCGGTGGTTCGAGAAGGCGAGCATCATCACCGGGAGGGTGGCGGCGGCGAAGCCGAGTCCCAGGGGCGGACTGACCTGGAAAGTGCAGCGGCCCCGAGGGGCCGGACCCGCGCGGCGGCAGACAGATCGGTGGAAGGCACGGTGCCAGGGTACGGGCGGTCCCTCCCGGCCGGCGTGGCCGGAGTTCGGGAGGGCCCGTCCGCAGTGGCAACGGCGGCGGCGCGGGTGGCAGCCGCTGGGTACGAGTGCGACGTGACGGGCCGCGAGGTGTCCTGAAGCCGGGGAGTCGACACGGGCTTCATGCCGGACTCGGTGAAGTCGGCCTCCCTCGGCCTTCCGGCGTCGTAACGTCCCGGACGAGGAAGAGTGCGCCCGCGCGTGCGGGGATGGTCCCCCGACCTCGATGGTGTGCCGGATGCGCTCCAGGTGCTCCCTGCGCGCGCGGGGATGGTCCCCACGCCGGGCTGGGAGACGACGACGTCCTCTCGTGCTTCCCGCGCGTGCGGGGATGGTCCCGCGTTGAAGACAGCGGGCGGAGGAGTGGGTTTGTGCTCCCGCGCATGCGGGGATGGTCCCGTGCGCTCGATGTGGGCATGCACAGCCCGAACGTGCTCCCCGCGCGCGTGAGATGGTCCCGACACCCCGTACGCCGTACGGCAGCACGAGGAGTGCTCCCCGCGCGTGCGGGGATGGTCCCAGTACGGGCACGGCGGATTGCCAGACGTTGACGTGCTCCCCGCGCCTGCGGGGATGGTCCCAACGAGCTGCACGACCTCGACGAGGGCGCCTTGCGCTCCCCGCGCGCGCGGGGATGGTCCCGCCCGTTTCGGGGTGGTCAGGCATGGGCTCCCCGCGCGTGCGCACACCCCATGGGTTCATCGACGGCAAGGCTGCACCCTGCCCGCCCCACACCGCCCCAGCTCACCCGATCCGGACGACCGCGTCTCGATTCTGTCGCCGGCAGCCCTCGGGACGCGTACGCCCACTTCCCCGGAACCGCCGAAAGGATCGCATCATGACCAGCGCTATCCGACTCGAAGCCGCCACGGCGGCCGTCACGGTGCTGAGCAATCGCGCCGATGTCACGGATTGGGCCCTGCGGTACTTCGGCCAGTGGTGGAACGCCGCCGCGACGGAGGCGGACGGCGTCCACGGCGACTCCGTGGTGACCGCCGATCTCGACCCTGCCGCGTACGAGGCGATCTCCCTCCTCGTCGGGGACGGGCGGCCCACCGGAACGGTCAGCTACGCGAAGCACCCGCTGGTGGTGGCCCGCGACGGTGACGACGTCGTCGCCACCTCTCCCGGCGAGGGGATCGCGTACCGCAGTACGCCTTCCTCCAGGCGCTTGGTCCTCGCCGGTACGGACGTGTGGAAGCTCGCTCTCTCGGCTGCGCGCCTCGCGCGGGAGGTCGCTCGGGGGCAGCTCCTGCGGGACGGGTGGGCGGTACTGCATTCCTCCGCCGTGGTCAGGCCGGACGACAACGCGACCCTCCTCACCTTCGGCGAGAAGGGAGCGGGGAAGACCACCACGGCCCTGCTGCTCGCCTCGAACGGGTGGCAGCTCCTGGCCAACGACCGGGTCCTCGTGCGGCCGATCGGTGACCGCGATGTCGAAGTCGTACCGTGGCCGTCCGCCGCCGCCCTCGGTCTCGGCCTGCTCGACTCGCTGGACTGGTTCGCGACCGCGCGCGAGCACCTGCGGACCGGAGGAGGCTTCCACCCGACCCAGCACAGGTCGGTGACAGCGGCGCTGCTCGCGGGCGACCCCACCCCGCTCCGGGACGGGAAGGGACGAGAGCGGAAGGTCCAGGTGTTCCCGGACCAGTTCCCCCACCTGTTCGACGTGCCGTTGGCCACGGTCGGTACGGCCGCTGCCCTCCTCTTCCCCCAGGTCATCGCCGACTCGGCGCCGGGTTTGGCCGACGGCGCCCGCACGCTGGGGGAGGGCGACTTCATGTCGGGCGCCACGGAGGACCGTTACCCGGACGTCTTCGGACTCGCTCAGGGCATCGACGGCGGGGGCCGGGAGAGTGCCCGCGCCGAGGTGGCCTCCCGCCTCGCGGTGCTGCCGCACCACGCGGTCCGGCTGAGTCACGACACGCAGGCGAGTGCTGCCGTGCTCGGCGAGCTCGCCGACTCGATCTGAGCGGCGGACACCCGCCCGCCCCCCGGCGCCGGTGCGGCACCGGGGGGCGGGGGGGGGGGCCCGCCGCCCCCCCGACCGTGCTGTTCGACATCGTCGCCCGCATCGGCGGCGCGATCGCCGGCGGTGCGGG